>NZ_JAQYWT010000226.1:0-152949 GCF_036322545.1 Streptomyces sp. SP18BB07 | reverse complement strand
CGTCGGACTCCTGCGAGGTGCACTTCACCGACGTGGTGGACGAGCAGAACCCCTCTCGGCCCCGCTACCCCGAGATCCTGGCGGAACTGGTGCGCAGGGTGGAGGACAGCAAGCTGGACATTCGCCTCGCCGCCCACTGGGGCGCGCGCATGGGGCTGGTGGAGGTCGGCGGTGACAGGGTCCGCTTCCAGCACAGCGTGATCCAGGCCCACCTCGGAGCGCGGTTCATGAATGCCGTGATCCATCCGGGCGTGCCCGCCGAGCCCACGGAGGGATACCTGTTCCCGGCGGCGCTGGAGAAGCCGGGCCGGGAGCTGCTGATCGCCATGGTGCTCCACTCCCGCACGCCCGAGGGTTCGTGCCGCCACGGGGAAGAGTCGCACGGCGGCGGGCAGCCGTGGTGTCCGGTGTCGGCCGCGCGGGACCTGCTGGTACGGGCGGCCTGCAAGGCGCAGATGGACAGCAGGGAAGAGGCTTCCCGCCCCGGCTCCCCGCCTGCCCGACCGGCCGGGGCAGGCGGTCGGGCAGCACACGAAAGCACCTGGAACACACCGGGGTGGCCCACGGGAGCGGAGGAGTGCGCCCGGGCATCCCGGGGGCGTCCGGCGGAGGCACAGGAACCGGCTCAGCAGCTCTCGGGGCGGCACACCCCGGACGGGCAGCGGCTGTGCGGTCGCACGCTGCACGCCAAGGCCCTCGAGCTGTACGCCGCCGCGCTGGAGATCGACAGCGTGGACGCCGAGCCGCAGCAGCACCTCATCGCCATGCGGCTGGCCACGTCGTGGCCCGATCTGCGCGCCCGCGATCCGCACACGCTGCGCGTCGCGAAGGCTCTGCTCGTCTCCCGCTTCGGCGACGCCATGCGCGGCGTCGCCCGGAGCCGCACGGTGGTCCCCGCGTACCTGGAGCTTTTCGAGATCGCCCGCCTGGAGCCCTCGTACCCCATCCGCGTCGCCATCGCGCAGGAGATCGGCGCGGGTGGTGACAGCGCCTTCGCGGTGCTGCAGGCCCGGCTGCGCGGCCCGGAGACCGACCGGGAAGAGATGCTGGAGCGAGCCCGGGACTGGATGGTCGATCTGTGGGGGGCGCAGGAGCCGGACGCGGACACCGACGCGGACGCGCAGGCGGAGCGCCGGGGGCACCGTCCGGCGGAGCGCGACGGGTCGCGCAGCCCCTGGGAGGCGCGCGAACGGGAGCGGCGGCGCGAGGAACGCAGGCGGGAGGAGTCCGAGCGCGAGGAGGAGGAACAGCGGTGGCGGGACAACACCATGTGCGCCTGGCTGATTCCCCTGTTGGTCGGCTCGGTCACGACACAGCGTCACCAGAACACGCCCTACGAGTATCTGGAGAGCTGGGTACGCCGGGTTGGTGCGCCTGACGGGTCCGGCGCGCCCGCGCTCGATCTGACCGTGGAGATCGCCCTCGCCCAGGGGTTCAAGTACGCGGCGAACCGTCGCCACCGCCATCCGCATGCCCGTGCCGAGGCACGCGAGTACCTGAGCGGGCAGGCATGGGACATGCTCAAGCGCACCCGGTTCTGGTTCACCCGCCTCACCCTGCTGCACGCGCTGACCTTGTGGGACCTGCCCGACGGGGTCACGGTGACGCGCCCCGCGCAGGGCCGGGGTTCCCACCCCGCGGAACAGGTCCGTCAGTGGCTGGCCCTGCCGGACGGCAAGGAGCAGCACCCGTTCGTCGAGGAAGCCGCCCGGCTCTGCGTCTGGGCTCTGGAGACCCGGCAGCCGGAGCGGTTCCTGTGGATCGACGAGTCGGGTGTCGCCGCCCACGTCGGCTCGCAGACGGCACCGTGGGGCGAGGCGCGCAAGCACCAGCTGTGGATCCCGCCCTCGACCGGCTGGAGCACCCTCCACCCGCAGGCCCAGCAGCTCCTCGCGGACGTGCTGCTGCTCCTCAACCTCGCCGAGCGGGGCGACTGGCCCAAGGACCGCCTCCGGCGCCTGCGGCACACGGCACGGCCGGACCTGCCCCCGTGCCTGAGCCGGGACCGCGGCCCGCTCGACCCGGGGCGCACGGTCGTCCGGACGACCACCTCCCAGGCGGGCTCCAACTGCCGTGACGACTGCTCCTTCGAACTGTGCCCGTACCCGCCCAAGGGTCTCGACAGCCACCGTGTCGAGCTGAGCGAGGCCTTCTGCCGGGCGCAGTCCAGTGTGCTGTCACGGTCGTTCCTCCACCCCCAGGCCCCCTGGCAGCAACGCACGGACGTGGCCGAACTGCGCCGGTTCTGGGAGCGTATGGGCCAGCGGGCACAGGACAACCCGCGGTCCCGTTGACGCCGCCCCGGACGTGGCGGCAGGGCGGCGGGACGGCCTCGTCCGTGAGGGAGATCCGTTCTGGCAGGTCTCGCCACGGAACACCGGTCCGGACCCGAACAGAACCCCGTTGATCACCGTGCGGTGATCGTTCCACCGACCTTCCCGACCGCCCGCCGACGGCAGATGCGGCTCAGGCAGCGACCACTCGCGGTTCGTCAGGTCCCCCCGACCCATGTCCCGAGCAACGAGCAACCAGTCGGAAAGTCACATGATTTGCCGGACAGTGCTAGACCGCCCGCTTCCGCGACCTGACCGACGCGGCGAAATCCTCAATGCCGTCGATGAGCGCCTCGAAGCGGAAGGAGTGGAAGAGGTCGAAGGCGTGGTGTCCGCCGGGGAGTTCGGCGTACACGACCGGGGAGGTGGAGACGGAGCGCAGGGCGGTGACGAGGGCCTGGGGGTTCTCGGTGTCCACCAGTTCGTCCAGGTCGCCGTGTGCGATGAGGAAGGGTGGTGCGTCTGCCCTTACGAGGTTCACCGGCGAGGTCGCGGGATCCCCGTCGAAGTACGTCCCGAGGTAGCCGTTGAGTGCGATGGCAGCGGTCACCGAGGTGTCCGCCTCCTCGAAGCCGGGCTGGTAGGAGGGCTCGTTGGGGGTGAGGGCGGCGAGCGCCGCCATGTGTCCACCCGCGGAACTCCCCGATACGAAACGCCCAGGGGGCCGGCCGGGTACGGGTGCTCGCTCTTCTGGAGCTGCAGCGCGAGGCAACACGCACTCCGTGGCTGGCGGCCCCGCTCGACGCCTTCGCCGCAGCCGACTTCGCGTATTTCGAGCACGCCCAGCGAGGCGCCGGTCTGCCCGTCACTCCGCAGCGCGCCGCCGCTGTCACGCTGGCCCTGCACGCCACCCTCCCCCATTTGGTGGCCGAGGGCCCCGCCACGCAGACGGCGGCCGGACTCGACGACCTCGACAGCTTCGTCAACGGCCTCCTGGACACGGTGTACGGAGCCGCATGAAACTGCCGAATCATGCCGCGATCCAACTCGCGAAGATCCGCCGGACAGAACCTAGTTGCGGACGAGGAGGACAACGCCTGCCGTGATGGCGGCGAGTATCACCGCGGCGACTCCGTACGCGAGCCGGTGGGCGCGCAGTACCGGCAGGAAGCGGTCGGCGGCGATGCGGCCGGGGCCCGCCAGGGCGAGGCCGGTGGCGGTGGCGGCCACCAGGATGTCGAGTTCCATGCCTCCGTCCTTGTCCATCATGAAGAAGCCGCCGCCCGAGTTCACGGACATCGCGTTGAGCATCGTGCCGAGGACGGCGGCGCCGGCCAGCGGGGTGAGCAGGCCGAGGGCGAGGCCGAGACCGCCGAGCGTCTCGGTGAGCCCGGCGACGAGCGCGAAGGTCTTGCCGGACGGGTAGCCCACCATCGTGAAGAACTGACCGGTGCCCTCCAGGCCGCCGCCCCCGAACCAGCCGAACAGCTTCTGGGTGCCGTGGCCGACCAGGAGGAAGCCGAGGGCGAGGCGGATGACCAGCAGCGCCACGTCGTAGGCGTTCTGCGAGACCTGGTCCTCGGAGCGGTGGGAGAGACCAGTGGTGGAGCGGGTGTCAAAAGTGGTCACTGGAGACCGGCCTTTCTGGGGAACCCGTGCTGGAAGCACCGCACCGAAGGCGCTAGTGCTTGAAACTTCAAATGGGGTTGCAAATGTAGGGGCACTTTAACGTTTAAGCAAGTGTCACGGGTGTCCCCGCACGGTAGGCGTTCGGCCCCGACCGCTGGAGCGGAAGCCGCCCCAGGGTGCCGCGGCGTCCACGGGGTTGGGCATGTTGATGAACGGACTGGGCTGAGGCGCCCGATGATCCAGTGGCTGTGGAACCACCGGCCTCAGGAACAGTCGTACGTGAAGCGGGTGGTGGCCGTGGGCGTGCCGGGTGAGAGGACGCGGAGTTCGACCTTTGCCGTGCGGTGGCCCTTGCCCTGGAAGGTCCACCGCAGGTGCACACGTGCCTGACGCTGTCCCCGGACCATCACCTCTTTCAGGACGCCCGAGCGGGTGCCGTCGCTGCGGATCCAGCGGTAGGAGAACGTGCCCGGACCGCCGTTCGTCGCGACCACGGCGACGATGTCCGCGGTGCTGTCGCACTGTAGGACCGTGGGCCTGGCGGTGACCGTCACCGTACCGACCTCGAGGGGCGGGCCCAGCCGCTGCCAGGCCAGGAACGCGAGGACCCCGAGGAGGACGAGCACGGGCAGAGCGTGTCGGCGCAGCCGTCGGCGGCGGGGTGCGCGGGGCGGCGGGAGGGCGGGGAGCGTGCGGTGGGTTCGCTGCGCTACGACGTTGGTCACGCCCGGGCCGAAGCGCAGCAGTGTGCCGTCGATGCGATCGGGTGGAGTCGACTGGCTCGCTGCGGCTGTGGAGGGCTGTTCGACGGTCGCCTCTGCAACGGTCGCCTCAACAAGGGTCACGTCGGCGAGGGTTTCGTCGGCGAGGGTTTCGTCGGGGACGGGTCTCTGGATCCAGTGACTGGCCAGCACGGTGGCGCTGTACTCGGCGTACTCGGCGTCAGCCGCGCCTGCCTCGTCACCGGGGACACGGGCGTCGTCGTGCGCGGTCATCGGATGTCACACCGTCTGGTCAGAAGCTGCTGCGAGGCGCCGCCGTCGGCGGCGGCCGGGGTGGTCGTGGCCTGCACCGCCCAGTAGCAGCCGTTACTCCGGAAGGCGTGGTCGAGGGTGAGTGTGTACCGGGTGGCGCCGCTGCGTTCGAAGGTCTGGGTCACGCCGTCCGGGGTGCCGAGTTGCCCTTTTGAGTCGCCCGCGAACCACGAGACGGTGAGAGAGATCGGTCCGGTGCCGTCCGTGACGATGTCGATGGTCGCCGTGGCGGTCGCCGGACCCGTCTGCCGGAAGCCCGACACCGCGACGTCCTTGACGGCGGGGGCGGTGACCGGGGCGGGGGATGTCGTCGTCGGTGCCGGGGTGGTGGTCGTGCCGCCGGGCTCGGTCGTCTCCGTCGCCCCGTCCGTGGTCCCGTCCGTGGTGGCGGTGGAGGAGGGTTCACCGGCGGGGGTGGACGCGGCGTCCGAGGGCGACAGGGTGGGAGAGGGTGACTCCCCGGCCGAGTCGGTGGGTGTCGGGGACGGGGAGGCGGAGACGGTCGGATCCGGGGGTGCCGTCGTGTCCGCGCTCTCCTCGGCACTCGTGGTGGCGAGGGCCTGTGCCACCTGCCCGGCGTCGGCTTCCGGGGCGTGCTGGAGCCCGAAGGTCAGGACGGCTCCGAGGAGCAGTGCGGCACCGGAGACGAGCATGCCGGAACGGCCGGGCAGCCACGCCTGTGCGCCGCCGCGGCCCGGTTCCCGGCGCAGGACCGTGCGGGCGGTGTCCGTGGTGGTCCTCGGGGCGTCGCGGGCCGAGGGCAGCAGCAACGGCAGCAGGGCCACCAGCGCGGCGAGCCGTCCCCGGCCGCGTTCCTCCCAGTCGGGCCCGTAGCCGGACAGGGCGGCGGCCTCCAGTTCCCTGACGAACGCCTCGGCCTCGGCGGGCCGTTCCTCCGGGTCCTTCGCCAGACCTCGGCGCACCAGCTCACGCACCGCCTCCGGCACCTCGTCGGCGGGAACCGGCGCGTCGACGTGCTGCAACGCCAGAGCCGCGACGTTGTCGCCACGGTAGGGCTTGTGGCCCGTCAGGCACTCGAAGAAGGTGGCGGCCGCCGCGTACACGTCGGCGGCGAAGGAGGCGGGCGCCCCGGTCCACTGCTCCGGGGCCATGTAGGAGGGGGTTCCCGCCACACCCGCGCTGGTGCCCGCGTCCACCGCGATTCCGAAGTCGACCAGCTTGGAGGATCCGTCCGGCACGACCAGGACGTTCTCCGGCTTGTAGTCGCGGTGGACGACGCCGACGCGGTGCGCGTCCGCCAGACCGAGCAGTGAGCCCTTGAGGATGACGAGCGCGGCCTCCGGGCCGAGCGGGTCCTCCCGCCGCAGCACGGCACGCAGCGAGACGCCGTCCACCAGCTCCATCACGATGGCGGCGCCGTCCGGGCTCTCCACGTACTCGTACAGCTCGGTGACGTACTGGCTCTCCAGCCCGCCGAGCAGCCGGGCCTCGCTCCGGAAGTCACGCACGAAGCCCGGCCGGGTGCGCAGAGACTCGCTGAGGTACTTGACGGCCACCGGCACGCCGGTCTCCTCGTGCACGGCGAGGACCACCCGCCCGCTCGCCCCCGACCCGAGCTCGAACGACTCGGTGTATCCGGGCAACGCCCATGTGTTCATTCCAGCCCCCCAAGGCCACCGTGCGCCGAAGCCCCGCCCTCTGGCGAATCGCCGCGCCGCGCGATGAGAGACACATTTTCAGCCACATCGGTTGCGGAACACCATCCCCAGCCTGCACACGGCCGGACCACGACTGCCAAGGGCACCTACCGCGCTGCACAGGCGCACGGCGATGAAGGCAGGTCTCCTGCGATCACGGCGGACAGCGGGGTGAAACGCCGGACGGACCACCGCCTGGAGTTCACGGCCACGCTGCTCGACGGTGCCGCTGTACCGCCGTCGGTATCCGTGGTCCAGCTGACATAGGCGAGCCTGCTCCGCCTGACGGGCAGCGTCTGTGTCGACAACGACACGGCGGGCACAGATCCGCCCGGTGCCGTCCCCATCGCGTGTCAGTCCGTGATGACGGCGTCGCGGTGGATCCACTCGGAGCCGTGCGCCGCCTTGTGCAGGAACGCGGCGACGTCCGCGCGGCTGATCTTCGGGTTGCCCTTCATCGGGAGACGGTCGTCGGCGCGGTAGGTGCCCTTGGCAGGGCCCTTGGTCAGCAGGGTCGGGTAGACCAGCGTCCAGTCCAGGCCGCTGGCGCGGATCGCCTTCTCGGAGAGGTCCTTGTTCGCGTAGATGTCCCGCAGGAACGTGCGGTACATGACCTTCTGCATCGCGCTCGCCGACCGGTAGGTGTCGCCCACGCCGAACGAGGACAGCCAGACCAGACGTGACACTCCCTGCTCCTCCGCCGCGCCGATCACGGCCGCCGCGGCGCGGGTGAACAGGTCGTCGGCGCGTACGGACGTACTCCTGCCGAGAGCCGAGACGACGGCGTCCTGGCCGATCATGGCCTTGGCGACGTCCCTGCGCGAGGTGGCGTCTCCGGCGACCACGGTGAGCCGGTCCGCCAGGTCCTCCAGCGCCTCCGGTCTGCGGGCCAGGACGGTGACCGTGTCGCCGGCCGCGAGGGACAGGTCGACGACGTGACGGCCGGTGGGGCCGGTCGCGCCGAGGATCAAGATGTTCATGGAATGCGTCCTTCGTGCGAGAAGTGGGAGGGACCCGGACAGGCCACTCGGGCGTGGCCTGTCCGGGCAGGGCCGGTGCGTGGGACCGGCAGGGGACCTGTCAGGGTCAGGCCACCACGCGGTCGGCGGTGAGCACCCGGGACGCGTCGGTGAGCAGGGCGCGCAACCGCACCGTGGGCAGCGGGGCGCCCGGGTCGGCGGGGGCCGGCGCCTGCGGCGCGGTACCGGAGCGGAGGGCCTCGCCCACCTGCGCCCAGAAGGCTTTGACGTCGACTGTGCCGGTGAAGTACGGCACCGCGTACGCGGCGGTCTCCGGTTCGAAGCGCCAACTGTCGGCCAGGGGGCCGGCGTCGACGCTGTCGAAGCCCAGTCGGCTGATCAGTTCGGCGGCGTCGGCCTTGGCCTGCCGGTCGTCGCCGGCGATGGGCAGGGCGGTGCGGTCGGTGACGTCCGCAGGGCGGGCGAGCGCGGGGATGTGGAAGTCGCTGATGTTGTTGAAGGCCTTGACGAGCTTCGCGCCGACCAGGTGTTCCTGGACGAGTTCGCTGGTGGTGGTCCTGCCGGAGTCGAGGACCTCTATGCGGCCGTCGCGGGACGGGTAGTAGTTGTTCGTGTCGAGCACGACCTTGCCCGCGAGGGCCGCGACGGGGAGGTCCCGGTAGGCGGCCAGCGGAATGCTCACCACCACCCAGTCGCCGGCACGGGCCGCCTCCTCGGGCGTCGCGGCACGGGCGCGCTCACCGAGTTCCGCCACCGTCTCCGCCAGGGTCTCGGGACCGCGGGAGTTGGACAGCACGACGTCGATACCGGCCGCGACCGCGAGCCGGGCGATCTGCGTGCCGATCTTGCCGCTGCCGATGAACCCGAGTGTTGCCATGGAAGGGATCTCCCTGTCTGAACGTGCAGGCGAAGGCCGGGTCCTGTCGCGACACCGAACCGGAGCAAGTGCTCCTCTTGAACCTAGCACAAGCGGAGCGCTTGCTCCGCAACCTTGCGGTTCCCTGTACCCTGAAGCCGTGACCCTCGCCGACCAGCCGACCCCCGCACTCACGCCCACCCCCGCGCCCGCGCCCGAGCAGCCCGCCAAGCGGGGCCGCCGTGCCGACGCCGAGCGCAACCGTGCCGCGATCATGGAGGCGGCCGGCGCCGTCTTCGCCGAGTACGGCGGCGCCGTCGACGTCCGGGAGATCGCCCGCCGCAGCGGCGTCGGCATGGGCACCCTCTACCGCCACTTCCCGACCAAGGACGACCTGCTCCTCACCGTCCTGGAACAGCAATTCGGCTCCTGGCTCACCGCCGCCCACCAGCAGGCCGCCGCCACCGAAGACCCCTGGACGGCACTGACCGGGTTCTTCGAGCAGATGCTCACCACACAGGCCGGCAACCGCGCCGTCGTCGAGAGCTACACCACCAGAGGCGGCCCCACTCCCGACTGCGCCCAGCGCTGCTACACCTTCATCGACGAGCTGCGCACCCGCTGCATGGACGCCGGCCTGCTGCGCCCCGACGTCACCACCGACGACCTGGTCCTGCTCAGCGGCTCCCTGAGCCAGGCCGTCCTGACGACCGGCGACAGCCGGCCGGGCCAGTGGCGCCGCCTCCTGCGCATCTCCCTCGACGGCCTCAGCAGCCGCAACACCGAACCCCTGCCCGAGCCCACAGCGCCCTGAAAGCACCCCGGTCTGGTACCGCCGCGCCTGCTGAGCCGACGGCACGCCCCGAGGAAGAGCGCCGGCGGCCGCCTTCACACAACCCTTCTTCCAGCTCGCGAGTCACATCCCCGTACACGTTGGCCCTGCATTTCCCCCTACGATTACGGGAGTTCATTCGTGCGAGTACGCACCCTGGCCGCCACCGCCGCCGTGGCGGCACTCACCGCGGCCGGCCTGACCCTGCCGCTCGCCGGGAGCGCCGCGGCCGCGACGGCCGCGCGGTTCGACTTCAACGGCGACGGATACACGGACATCGCGGTCGGCATGCCCAACGCCACGGTGGGCGGCAAGGCGAAGGCCGGCTACGTCAGCGTGATCTACGGCGGCCCGGAGAGCCCGTACCAGTCCACCGGCGTCATCAGTCAGGCCGAGGCCGGCATACCCGGCACACCCGAGGCGGGCGACCGCTTCGGTTCCTCCCTGGCACCCGCCGATGTGAACGGCGACGGCGTGTTCGAACTCGTCGTCGGCGCGAGCGGTGAGTCACTCACCTCCGACCAGTTCGAGGACGAGGGCACCATCACCGTCCTGGACGGCTCGGGGTGGAACGTCGTGGGCACCACCGTGGCCAGGGGCACGTCCGAGTACAGCGGCGTCGGCCACGCCATCGCCACGGGCGACTACGACGGGGACGGCGACACCGACCTCGCGTACGGCGAGAACGGCGAGGAGAACGGATCGCTCCGGTTCCGCCCGGGCCCACTCACCGCCGACCCGGTGACCACCACGACTCTGCGCAGGTACAGCATCGGCGGCGGCACCCACGCCCTGGCCACCGGCGACTTCGACGGCGACGGCCGCGACGACCTGGCCGCCTCCTGGAAGGCCCTGGACGACTCCGGCATCTTCATCACCCGCTGGAATGACCGGGCCGAGCCCGCCCAGTACTGGGCCGGCCCCGACCGCGGCGCCGCGCTCGCCGCCGCCGACTTCGACCAGGACGGCACCGACGACCTCGCGGTCGGCCTCGTGCAGCCCAACCCCGAGTCGGAGACGACGCGTTGCCCGGACCGGCCCGGCGGTGCGGTGCTGCTGCTCCAGGGCTCGAAGACCGCGGGCTTCGGCACCGAGAGCGACTGCGTCACCCAGGCGAGCCCGGACGTGGGCGGCGCCGCCGAGGAAGGTGACGACTTCGGCTTCGCGCTCGCCGCCGGCGACCTCGACGGCGACAGCCGACCGGAACTGGTGGTCGGCGTGCCCGGTGAGGACGTGGGGACCATGAAGGACGCGGGCGGATACGTCGTCATGAACGGCACGGAGCACGGCCTCCACGGCGGTCTGGCCCGCAGCCAGAGCACCCCGAACATGCCCGGCGCGGCGGAGGCCGGTGACCGCTTCGGCGCACAGGTGGCCGTCGGCGACCACAACCGTGACGGCCTGCCGGACACCGCGGTCGCCGCGCCCGGGGAGAACGCCGGTGGACCCACGTCCGGTGGCGTCTGGTTCGTCCCGAGCAGCACGGTGGAGACGTACCCGCCCGGCAAGGCACTGACCCCGTTCGGTTTCGCCCTGCCCCACGGCGCCATCAAGTACGGCGAGGTCCTGGGGAGGTCGTGACACGGTCCAGCCGGAGAGGCGCGTCGCTGTGTGGCGCGGCGTCCTCGACGGTGACGCCAGTGCGGCCGGGAGGAGGAATCAGCGGGCGGCCTTGGCCGCCTGGACGATCGCGTCGGGCTGGGAGATGGACACCGCGTGGGACGCGGCGTTCTCCAGGGCGCTCTCCCCCTCGTCGGGCTGGAAGGCGGCGACGTAGACCGGGGCCTCGACGTTGGACCCGAGGCCAAGGTCACCCGTGCAGAAGACGGCTTCCGCGGCTGCCAGTTCCGCAACGCCGCCGCCGAGTACCCCAACCCCGACCACGCCGCCCGCGTCCTCGTCCTGCTCCACGACGGTGCCTTCCAGGCCGCGTAACTCGACGACGCCAAGGCCGTCCGCGAGACATTGCGCCGAGCCGTCGACGAGGTCTTCCCCAGCGAGGACACCTGACCGCCGCCCGCGCCGCCCGGCGTCACGCGTGCCGGCCGGTCCGTCCGGCCGCGCCTCGGCGTCAGCCCCTCCGCAGGGTGCCGGGGAGCCGGAGCATGCCCCACGTGGAGCGGTTGGTGACGGTGCCGGCCGGGGGAAGGAGCCTGCGGGTCAGACGGGTGGCCACCGCCCCGTACGCCACACCGACCACCAGGCAGGCCGCCAGTGCCAGCAGCGGGGAGTGGTCCCGCAGGTAGGGGTAGACCTGGAAGTGCGTCAGGTAGATGTAGAGCGAGTTGCCCGCGAGGATGCCCGCGAGCCGGTTGAGCGGGTCGGCGCTGGGCAGGGCCGGGATCCACAGCAGCAAGGTCAGTCCGGCGACGACGATCGAGGTCCGCAGCGGCTGTCCGCCGGAGAACAGGCCGGGCACGGTGACCAGCAGCACCCCGGTCAGCAGCAGCCGCTGCCCCGTCGTACGGGCTCTTGCCGCCGCCCAGCCCAGCGCGAACAGGAAGAAGACGACAGTGGGGCTGAGGTGGTACCGGACGTGGGCCAGGCCCCATGGGTCGTAACGCCCGACCGACCCCAGTGCGACCAGGGCCAGGGCGAAGCCGAACGGACTGCGGCGCTCCGCGCGGTCCAGCAGCGGGACCGCCAGCAGCGCGGCCAGCCCGGTCAGGAAGTACACCAGTGCCTCGACGAACCAGTAGCGCCATTCCGGGTTCGAGTTGTCCTGTGGGAGGAGGCTGTTCGCCAGGACGATGTTGGCCAGGTCGTACTCGCGGGTCAGCAGCAGGGCGAAGGTGATCCACACCATGCTCGGCAGGGCGATGAACGCGATGCTGCGGCCTGTCCTCCGGAGACGTTCCAGGCGCTCGGGTGGGGACAGGTGGAAGCGGGCGAAGTTGAAACCGGCGACACCCAGCAGTACATGGGCTCCGCCCTGGACGGCGAAGAGGGGGATGTGCGAGCCCACGATCAGGACGATCCCGATGGCCCGCAGGGCGATTCCGGTCTCCAGGGTGCGCCGCGGGCGCGTGCTCCCAGGGGTGCGGGGCAGGGCGCGTTCGCCGCGCAGTCTCCGGATCGGTGTGGTGTGCCAGTCGACGGGCAGCTCGCCCAGTGTCTGCTCCAGCCGCAGCGACATCTCGACGTAGGAGAGTGAGTCACCGCCGAGGTCCACGAAGCTGCTGTCCTCCGTGACATCGGTCCGATCGAGGATCTCGGCGTAGAGGGCGCGGAGGTCGTCGGTGCCGGGGCCGGGTGCCGGTGCCTCCGGTTCGCGCGCGAGCCGACGTACGGCCTGGTGGTCGGGCTTGCCGGACGCGAGTCGCGGGAGTTCGCGTACGACGCGTACGTGCAGGGCGTGGGGCGGCAGACCGCAGGTGTCCGCCACCAGGCGCCGGACGCCTGCCGCGTCGACACCGTGGGCTTGGGTCGCGACGACGGCGAGTGCGTCGTCGTCACCCGCGCAGAGGGCACGGATGCCGTGGTCCGCCAGGATCGTCTCGACGCGCTGCGGGTCTATGCGCAGGCCCAGGATCTTGATGAACCGGCTGCGGCGGCCCACGACTTCGTACAGCCCGTCGGGGGCGCGCCGGGCGATGTCCCCGGTGTGCAGTTCCTCGACCGTGCGGCCGAGGGCGAGGTCCGCCGGGCCGTCGGCGTACCCCAGCATGACGTTGGGGCCCGAGTAGACGAGTTCGCCGGTGTCGGGCTCGTCGACGTCGTCCACGGGTCGGATCCGGAAGGAGCCGCCGGGGATCGGTACGCCGACGGCCCGTGGGCGCTCAGCGGCCCGATCGGGCGGCAGATACGCCATGCGGGCCGTCGCCTCGGTCTGTCCGTACATCACGAACAGCTCCCAGCCCGCACGGTGACCCAACTGGGCGTACCGGGCGACCTGTTCGGGCGCCAGACGGCCGCCCGCCTGAGTGACGTAGCGCAGCTGGGGCAGGTCCATCCGGTCGAAGCCGATCCGGTCGAGCAGGTCGAAGGTGTACGGAACTCCGGCGAGCGAGGTGCCGCGGGCGGCGCGGAACTCCTCCCAGAAGGCGGGGTCGGTCACCGACCGGTCGGTGAGGATCAGCCCGGCGCCGCGCAGCAGCTGGCTGTGGATGACCGACAGTCCGTAGCAGTAGTGCGGTGGCAGGGTCGTGGCCGCCCGGTCGGTGTCGCGGATGCCGAGGTACGTGGCGATGGACTCGGCGTTGGCCTGGAGGTTCTCGTGGGAGAGCCGGACCAGCTTGGGTGAGCCGGTCGAACCGGAGGTACTGAGCAGCAGCGCCAGTTCCGGGTGGAGGATGTGGGCGCTTCCGCGCCGGCGTTCGTCGAGCTGCCAGGTGCCGTGGTCGTCCGGCCGCGCGACGACGTCCGGGTCGTACGCGGCGGTGAGGGCGTCGAGGGTGCCGGGGCTGTCACCGGGGACGAGCAGGACGGGGTGGCCGGCGGAGAGGGCCGCGAGGTGGATGACGAGGGCGTCGGTGCGGTTGGCCCCGGCCAGCAGGACCAAGCGGCGTACGGGGCCCAGACGTTCGGCTGTGGCGGCGACACGTTCGGCGAGCGCGCGGTAACTGACCTCGCCCGATGGCGTGATGAGTGCGGTGCGGCCGCCGTACGACGCGAGGCGGCGGGCGAACGGCACGCCCCGCCCCGGCAGGGGTGGTGGGGGCAGGACGACGGCGTCGGTGCGGGGCGCAGGGGCGGTGAACGGTGCCCAGAGGGGTCTGGAGGGGTTGAGCACGGGCGCGCGACCTTTCTGCGGCAGCGTCCGCAAATAGCACAGATCCCTTGACGGTTAGGTGAGCTTTACCTTATTCATAGCATGTTCACAGTTGGCTGGAAAGCATCACTCCGCCGCTCGCTGACGAACGCCCGGCCTGGGGCGTTGCGGCGAACACGTAGGAAGGCACACCACATGCGACGCCCTCTGGCTGGCCGGATCACACCGCTCCTCGCGGTCGGCCTGCTGCTCCCCGCCCTCGCCGCCTGCGGCTCCGACGACGACAAGGGCGGGTCGGCGAAGAGCGGCGACTCCGCGCTCGTGATCTACTCCGGCCGCAACGAGAAGCTGGTCAAGCCGATCCTCGACAAGCTGGAGAAGGCCGTCGGCACGAAGGTGGAGGTGCGCTACGGCGACAGCGCCGAACTGGCCGCGCAGATCCTGGAGGAGGGCGACCGCACCAAGGCCGGGCTGTTCTTCTCGCAGGACGCCGGGGCACTCGGCGCGCTCTCCAAGGAGGGGGTGCTGGAGCAGCTGCCCCCGTCCACGCTCGACGAGGTCGACGAGGCGTACCGCGGCGGTGACGGCGACTGGGTGGGCCTGTCCGGGCGGGTCCGCGTCATCGCGTACAACCCCGACGAGGTCGGCGAGGGCGAAGTCCCGGACAGTGTCCACGACGTGGTGAAGCCCGAGTGGAAGGACAAGGTCGGCTTCGCCCCCACCAACGCCTCCTTCCAGGCGTTCGTCACCGGCATGCGCGCTCTGGAGGGCGACGACTCCACCCGCCAGTGGCTGGAGGACCTGAAGGCCAACGGCGCCAAGACCTACGCCCACAACCTGGCCACCCTCGACGCGGTCGAGGCCGGCGAGGTCTCCCTCGGCCTGGTCAACCACTACTACTGGTACGAGCGGGTCGCGGAGAAGGGCGAGGACAAGGTCAACGCCAAGCTCCACTTCCTGCCCGGCAAGGACCCCGGAGCGCTCATCAACGTCGCCGGCGTCGGCATCCTGAAGGACAGCGGCCAGAGCGAGGCCGCCCAGAAGGCCGTGGACTTCCTGCTGTCCAAGGAGGCGCAGACCTACTTCGCGGACACGACGAAGGAGTACCCGCTGGCCGCGGGCGTCACCAGCACCGTGGAGGGCCTGCCCCCGTTCGACTCCCTGCAGTCCCCCGACATCGACCTCGGCAAGCTGGAGTCCCTCCAGGAGACCCTGGCCATGCTCCAGGACGTCGGACTGGTCTGACGGTCGTGACCACGACGGAAACCACGACACGCCCGGCCGGAGCACCCGCCCCGGCCGGGCGGCGGCGCGTCCGCACGTACCTCAAGGCCCCCTCGGACCGCGGCCGTAGACCCCCGCTCGTCCTGCTCGTCCCCGCCGGTGTCGCCGCCCTGTTCGCCCTGCTGCCGCTCGGCTACCTCGCCGTCCGCGCTCTGGAACGCGGACCGGACTACGCCTGGGACGTCGTCGCCGACGAACGCACCCTGCAACTCCTCGGCCGGAGCCTCGGCTTGACGGCCGTCGTCGTGGCGGCCTGCCTGGTCCTCGGTGTGTCGCTGGCCTGGCTGACCGTGCGCACCGCCCTGCCCGGGGCGCGTGCCTGGTCGGTGCTGGCCACGCTGCCGCTCGCCGTGCCCAGCTATGTCGCCGCCTTCGTATGGCTGGCCGCCGTGCCGGGGACCGCGGGGTTCGGCGGGGCGGCGCTCGCGCTGACCCTGGTGAGTTTTCCGTACGTCCACCTGCCGGTCGCCGCCGCGCTGCGCGGCATCGACCCGGCGCAGGAGGAGGCCGCGCGCTCCCTCGGCCACGGCGCCGTACGCACCTTCCTGCGGGTCACGCTGCCGCAGCTGCGCCCGGCGGCCGCGGGAGGCGCGCTGCTGGTCGCGCTGTACGTGCTCTCCGACTTCGGCGCGGTCTCCCTCATGCGGTACGACACCTTCACCCGGGCCGTCCACACCTCCTACCGCGCCTCCTTCGACCGCACGCCGGCCGCCGCGCTCAGCGTCGTGCTGGTGGTGATGACGGTGGCGCTGGTCGCGGCCGAGGCCCGCACCCGGGGGCGTGGGGGCCACGCCAGGACCGGCGGCGGCACCGCGCGCCCGGCTACCCCGGTCCCGCTGGGACGCTGGCGGATCCCCGCCCTCGCCTGGTGCGCGGCTGTCGCGGCGGTCGCCGTCGCCTTCCCGCTGAGCACCCTGGGCTACTGGCTGACGGTCGGCACCTCGGCCACCTGGGACGTCGGCGGCCTGTTGGGGACGGCCTCGACCACACTCGGGGTCGCGGCGGCGGGCGCCGCCCTCACGACCGTGCTGGCGCTGCCCGTCGGAGTGATCGCCGCACGGTACCGAGGACGCGGAGCCCGGCTGCTGGAGCAGGCCGCCTACGCCGGCCACGCACTGCCCGGAATCACCGTCGCGCTCTCCCTCGTCTTCTTCGCGGTGCGCTACGCCTATCCGCTCTACCAGCGGCTCCCCCTGCTGGTCTGCGCCTACGCCGTCCTCTTCCTGCCCGTCACGGTGGCCGCCACCCGAGCCGCCGTCCTGCAGGCGCCCCGCGTGCTTGAGGACGTGGCGCGTTCGCTGGGCAGGTCGCCCCTGCGGGTGCTGCGCGAGGTGACCGTGCCCCTGGCGGCACCGGGTGTGGCGGCCGGCGCCGCGCTCACCTTCGTGGTCTGCATGAAGGAGCTGCCGGCGACGCTGCTGCTGCGCCCGACCGGCATGGACACGCTGGCCACCCGGCTGTGGACCGAGACCGGGGCCGGTTCCTTCGCCGCCGCGGCACCCTACGCGGCCACCCTCATCCTGCTCGCCGCCGTCCCCTCCTACCTCCTGGGCAGGCACCGCACATGAACGACCGTCACAACGAGCTCCGCGTCGAGGGGCTGTACAAGTCCTACGGTCACGAGGCGCCGGTCCTGCGAGGACTGGACCTCACCGTGCCGGGCGGTGCGCTCGCGGCCGTGCTCGGGCCCTCCGGCTGCGGCAAGACCACCCTGCTGCGCGTCGTCGCCGGGTTCCTGCACGCCGACGCGGGCACGGTCGCGCTCGGCGGGCGCACCGTGGTCGGCCCAGGCGTGCAGCTGCCGCCGGAGCGGAGGCACATCGGCATCGTGCCGCAGGAGGGTGCCCTCTTCCCGCACCTGAGCGTGGCCCGCAACGTGGCCTTCGGCCTCACCGGACGCGACCGGAGCGAGCGGAACCGCCGGACGGAGGAGATGCTCGACCTCGTCGGACTGTCCGAACACGGCCACCGGATGCCGCACGAGCTGTCCGGTGGACAGCAGCAACGCATCGCCCTGGCCAGGGCGCTCGCGCCGCGACCCGCGCTCGTCCTGCTCGACGAACCGTTCAACGCCCTCGACAGCGCCCTGCGCGCCGGGGTCCGGGCGGACGTCCGCGCCGCGCTGCGGGCGACCGGGGCCACGGCGCTGCTGGTCACCCACGACCAGCAGGAGGCGCTGTCCACCGCCGACCTCGTCGCCGTCGTACGCCAGGGCCGCATCGCCCAGTGCGCCACCCCGCAGGACCTCTACCGGCGCCCCGCCGACCCCTGGGTCGCCGGGTTCGTGGGCGACGCCGTCCTGGTGCCGGGAACGGTCGTCGACGGCGGCTCCGTGGCCAGCACCCCGCTGGGCACCGTGGCGCTGGCAGCGCCGGCCGACGGGCGGCGCACCGGCACGGTCGTGCTGCGCCCCGAACAGTTGCGCCTGGCCGACACCGGCGCGGCCGGGACCGTGCGGGCCACGGTGACCGACGTCTGCTTCTACGGCCACGACGCCAAGGTCGCCGTGGCTGTCGAGGGGCTCGACCGTCCGGTGGACGTCCGTGTCACGGGTGCCGTGCCGGTCCGCCCCGGCGAACAGACCGCGATCCACGTCACCGGCGAGGCCACGCTCCACCCCTAGCCGATCCGTCCGAGTCGCCGATCGCTGCTCCGTGCGGGACGCCTCCGCCATCATCCCGGCGGAGCGTCCCGCGCCGGCTTCGCCGCCGTGGCGTCCATGCGTGCGCGCGTCCGTGCATCCGTGCCTCCGTGAGCGGCGGGGTGGCCAGGCAGGCACAGGTGGTACCCGGGCCGTCCCGTAGAGGGCGGCCCGCAGTCTTGCACCGCTCAGCACTCCGCCGGGAGGGACGTTTTCGTGCTCGGCGGAGCGGCCCTGGCCGTCGCGCGTGGTGGCCGGGCCCGGTGGCGCGGTGTCTCGGTGCCACCTATTGACGCACCCCACCCGGAGGCATAGCGTCCGCCCTATCTTGTTCGGCACACGCAATTTCGTGCGCATTGCGAACACATCCCTACCCTGTCAGGAGGGCCCCTATGCGAAGGCGCGTTCTAGGGCTTGCTGTAGCGGTGTTGACGGTCGTGGGAGCGGCCGGATGTGGATCGTCGTCGTCCACGACCGGCTCCTCGTCGACGGACGGCGGCAAGACCACCGAGGTCAAGGTCGGGATCATTCCGATCGTCGACGTGGCACCGCTGTATCTGGGGCAGAAGAAGGGGTTCTTCAGCAGCCGTGGCATCGAGCTGAAGATGGAGGCCGCCCAGGGTGGCGCCGCCATCATCCCCGGTGTGGTCAGCGGTCAGTTCCAGTTCGGCTTCAGCAACGTCACCTCGCTGATGATCGCGCAGACCAAGGGCGTACCGCTCAAGTCCGTGGTGAACGGGGCCGCCTCCACCGGAGACGTCGACAAGGACATCAGCGGGGTCGCCGTCAAGAAGGACAGCTCGGTCAAGTCGGCCAAGGAGCTCGCCGGCAAGACGGTGGCCGTCAACACGCTGCAGAACGTCGGCGACACCACCGTTCGTGAAGTGGTGCGCAAGGACGGCGGCGACCCCTCGAAGGTCAAGTTCGTCGAGATGCCGTTCGATCAGATGCCGGCCGCGCTGGACGGCGGTCAGGTCGACGCCGCGTGGATGGGTGAGCCCGCGCTGACCATAGCCAAGGGCCAGGGCGCCCGCGTGGTGGCGTCACCGTTCGCCGAGACCGACCCGAATCTGACCATCGCGACGTACTTCGCCTCCTCCAAGCTGGTGCAGGAGAACCCCGACCTGGTGAAGAAGTTCACCGAGGCGGTGAGCGAGTCGCTGAAGTACGCCTCCGAGCACCCGGACGAGGCGCGCCAGGTCATCACCACCTACACCAAGATCGACGGCACGGTGCTGAAGGACCTGACGCTGCCGACCTGGCCGGCCGAGTACGACATGGCCTCCCTGCAAAAGCTGGCCCAACTCGGTGAGCAGGACGGCATCTTCGGCGGCAAGAAGCCCGATCTGGACGCGCTGTTCTCATGAGCGCGACCGGGAGCACCCCTGTACTGACGAAGCCCGCCGGGACCGCCGCCGGTCCCGGCGGGCCGGGCGGGCCGGGCGGCGGCCGGCTCCGGCGGGCGACGGACGGCCTGGGCGCCCCGCTGCGGGGACTGGCCGGTCTGGCCGGGCTGGTGGTGCTGCTGGAGGTGCTGCCGCACACCGGTGCCGTCTCCGCCGACTATCTGCCGCCCGCCTCCGAGATGGGCCGGGCCCTGTGGCAGCTGCTCGGTGAGGACACCTTCTGGACCGCGCTCGGCGACACCCTCACCGGCTGGGGCCTGGGACTGGTCATCGCCGTGGTGGCCGGGGTGGTGGCCGGCGTGGTGATCGGGTCGGTGCCGGTGCTGCGGGCGGTGACCGCCTCCACCATCGAGTTCCTGCGCCCCATCCCGTCGGTGGCCCTGATCCCGGTGGCGGTGCTGCTGTACGGCACCGACCTGGAGTCGAAGCTGCTGCTGGTGGTGTACGCCTCCTTCTGGCAGGTGCTCGTCCAGGTGCTGGCGGGCACCCAGGACGTCGACCCGGTCGCCGAGGACACCGCCCGCAGCTACCGGATGGGCGACTGGGGACGGGTGCGGTACGTCCTGTGGCCCACCGCACTGCCGTACGTGATGACCGGGGTGCGGCTGGCCGCGACCGTGGCCCTGGTCCTGACGATCACCGCCGAACTCGTCATCGGCTCTCCGGGCCTGGGCAAGGAGCTGGCGGTCGCACAGACGTCCGGCGCCGTGCCGAGGGTCTACGCCCTGGTCCTGGTCACCGGGATCCTGGGAGTCGCGGTCAACCTGGTGGCCCGAGCGGTCGAGCGGCGGGCACTGCACTGGCACCCATCGATGCGCGGGGAGGGACGATGACGACCGTCCTCACACTGGCCCGAAGGACCGGACTCGTCCTCGGCCTGCCCGGGGTCCTGTTCGCCGTGTGGTGGTTCGCCACCGCCGGCAGTACCGACTTCTACGTCCCCCCGCTCTCCACCATCCTCGGCAAATTCGGCGAGGTGTGGACCGGTGAGCGGCTGATGTCGGACGTCGTCCCCAGCCTGGTCCGCCTGCTCACCGGCTATCTCCTCGCCGTGGCCGTCGGTGTGGGACTCGGCCTCGTGGTCGGCCTGCACCGGCGCGTGCGCGACGTCCTGGAACCGGTCCTGGAACTGTTCCGGGCCATCCCGCCCCCGGTACTCGTGCCCGTCATCATGCTGTTCGCGGGCATCGGCGACACCATGAAGGTGATCGTCATCGTCAGCGGCTGCATGTGGCCGATCCTGCTCAACACCGTCGAGGGTGTCCGCGCGGTCGACGAGGTGCTCAGCGACACCTGCCGCTCCTACGGCATCACCGGCCCCTCCCGACTGTGGCACCTGGTGCTGCGCTCGGCCAGCCCGCAGATCGTCACCGGGATGCGACAGGCCCTGTCCATCGCGATCATCCTCATGGTCATCAGCGAGATGTTCGCCGCCAGCAACGGGCTCGGCTTCGCCATCGTGCAGTTCCAACGCTCCTTCGCCATCCCCGAGATGTGGAGCGGCGTCCTGCTGCTCGGCCTGCTCGGATTCGTCCTCTCCCTACTCTTCCGCGTCGCCGAGAACCGGGTCCTGGCCTGGTACCACGGCCTGCGCCGGGCCCAGCGCAACCCCTGACAAGGAGACGTCGATGCTCGACGTACGCAACCTGCAGAAGATCTACACCGGACGGAACCGCAACGTCGAGGCACTGCGGAACCTGACGTTTCACATCGGCGCCGGCGAACTCGTGTGCCTGGTCGGCCCGTCAGGCTGCGGCAAGACCACCCTGCTGAAGTGCATGTCGGGCCTCCTCGCCCCGACCAGCGGCGAAGTGACCCTGGACGGCCGCCCGGTCACCGGCCCCCCGGACGGCATGGCGGTGGTCTTCCAGGAGTACGGCCGCTCCCTGTTCGCCTGGATGAACGTACGCGACAACGTCGCCCT
Organism: Streptomyces sp. SP18BB07; assembly: GCF_036322545.1. NCBI lineage: Bacteria > Bacillati > Actinomycetota > Actinomycetes > Kitasatosporales > Streptomycetaceae > Streptomyces > Streptomyces sp. SP18BB07. The sequence continues at coordinate 131,721 of NZ_JAQYWT010000226.1, read as the reverse complement.
GCCCCTGCGCCGCAAGAAACTCGGCAAGGCCCGCGAGAGGGAACTGGTCGACCACGCGCTGGACGTGGTCGGGCTCGCCGACGCCCACCTCGCCTACCCCTGGCAACTGTCCGGCGGCATGCAACAGCGCGTGGCCATCGCCCGAGCTGTCGCCTTCGAACCGAAGGTGCTCCTCATGGACGAGCCCTTCGCCGCCGTCGACGCTCAGACCCGCGCCGAACTGGAGGACCTCATCCGGAAGTTGTGGCACGACCTGGGCGTCACCGTCCTGTTCGTCACCCACGACATCGACGAAGCCGTCTACCTCGGCCAGCGCACCATCGTCCTGTCCACCTCCCCCACCGTGGTGCAGGAGGACCTGACCATCGATCTCCCCGACGAACGCGACCAGTTGCACACCCGCTCCAGCACCCGCTTCGCCGAACTCCGCGCCCACGTCTACGAACAGATCCAGCGAGCCAAACACCACAACGGCGACACGGACCCGCCGGTCGCCGACCGCGGTGGTGACCTCGCCCTGCAGAAGACGGAGTCGTGACACCCGGACCACCGGAGCCGCGACGCATGGATGACAGGGAACACGGGCGGTACTTCGTACAGTCGCTGGAGCGGGGTATCGCCGTCATCCGTGCCTTCAGTGCCGACACCCGGGAGATGACCCTCGCGGAGATCGCCAAGGCGACCGGCATGAGCCGCGCCACCGCCCGGCGCTTCGTCCTCACCCTGGCCGATCTCGGGTACCTGGCCGTGGCCACCGACGGCCGGCATTTCCGACTGACCGCCCGGGTCCTGGAACTGGGTTTCGCCTACCTGTCCAGTCTGTCCCTGGCGGAGATCGCCCTGCCCCACCTGGAACAGCTGGTGGCCGAGGTCCAGGAATCCTCGTCGGCGGCGGTGCTCGACGGGGACGACGTGGTGTACGTCAGCCGGGTGCCCACCCGGAGAATCATGTCCGTGTCCATCAGTATCGGCACCCGCCTGCCCGCCCACGCCACCTCCCTGGGCCGGGTCCTGCTCGCCGACCTCGACGACGAACGGCTGCGGACCTACCTCGACAGGGCGTCCCTGCGACCGCTCACCGCACGCACCCTCACCTGCCGCGAGACGCTCCTCAAGGAACTGGAGCGGGTGCGGGCGCAGGGCTGGTGCCTGGTGGACCAGGAACTCGAAGAGGGCGTGATCTCGATCGGCGCGCCCGTCCGCAACGAGGCGGGGCAGGCGGTGGCCGGCGTCAACCTGGCCACCCACGTCCGACGGGGAGACGCCCACTGGGTACGCGAGACCCTGCTGCCCCCGCTCCTGACCACCGCCGCCCGCATCGAGACAGAGCTGCACATCGCCGGCTAGCGCGGAAACGGGGCGTCCCGCGCGCCGACGAAAACGCCGCTCACGCCGGGGAGACGCGTGCGAAGCGCCCCGCGACAGACAGATCCGCCTCGACGCGGGCGGCGGTGTCGCGCAGGTCGGGGAGGACCTCGGCCAGGCACTGCTCGGGGGTCCGCCGGGCGGTGTGCATCGCCACGCTCACCGCCGCGACGACCCGGCCCGTACGGTCGCGCACCGGGACCGCGAGGGACCGCAGCCCCTCCTCCAGTTCCTCGTCCACCAGCGCGTAGCCCGCCCGGTGGACCTGCTCCAGGATCGCCGTCAGATCGGCCGGGTCCGTGGTCGTGCGCGCGGTGAGCCTGCGCGGGTTGAGCGTGCGTTCGCCAGGTGGGAGGTCCGCGAGGATGACGCGGCCCACCGAGGTCGCGGCCGCCGGGAGACGGGTGCCCACCGTGACGCTCGCGCTCATGATCCGGCTGATGGGGACGTGGGCCGTGAACTGGATGTCCTCGCCGACGAGCACCGCCAACGCCGTCGAGTCATGGATCCGTCCGGTGAGGTCGGCGAGATGCGGCTGGGCGATGCGCGACAGGGTCGTACGGGACAGCGGAGGGAAGCCGAGCGCGAGGACGCGCGGGGTCGGGCTGAACGTGCGGTCGCGTGCGGTGAGGTAACCGAGGTGCTCCAGGGTGATCAGGGCCCGGCGCGCGGTGGCCCGTGCCAGTCCGGTGGCCTGCGCCACCTCGCTGAGTGTCAGTGCGGCCCGGCCCTCCTCGAAGGCGGTCAGCACGGTCAGCCCCCGGGCGAGCGACTCGATGAAGTCCTGTCCCAGCTCCTGCTTGGAGGCACCCGTCCACACGGCGAGATCCGAAGGGGTGTGCCGGCCATCGGGCTCGGGGGCTTCCCGCAACTCCCGTTCCATCGCGTCCACGGTCGCCCGCAGCCGCGGCAGCAGCGTGTCGCGGAGCGAGGCCGCCGTGTGCCGACTGGTATGGCTCACGACACTGGCGACACAGGCGATGCCGGCATCCGAGGGGCGTACACCACTCGCCGCCCGCCGTCCGGAGAGCGGGGCGCCGCGCAGGTCCGCGAGACCCCGTACGTCCCGGACCGGCAGGGCGATCGCGACCAGGCCGGGTTCGATGAGCTGGTCGTCCAGGGCCCAGCCCGTCAGGCGTGCCTCGCGGGTGCGCTCCTCGAAGTCCTCGTCGGACGGCCCGTCCGTGCGCGGCGGTACGGCCGGAAACCGGTGGTCGTACGGGTCGGCCGCCCGGCGTTCGCGCCACCGCGCCCACTCCGGCTCCTCCCACTCGGTCGCGAACAGCGGTCCGGGCGCGGTTCGTTCGGAGGGCAGGAGGTCGCCGATGCGGAAGCTCAGCGACATCGCCCGGCGGCGGGTGGCCTGGTGGATGAAGCGGATGCCGTCGCCGTCGCCCACCGCGAGGGACACCGACTCGTCGAGTTCGTCCGCGAGGGCGTCGGCGTGGGCGTCGAGCAGGCGGGGCAGCCGCAGCGCAGAGAGGTAGGCGTTGCCCAGTTCCATGAGCCGTGGGGCGAGGACCGCGTCCCTGCCGTCCAGACGCAGGTAGCCCATGTGGGCGAGGGTCGCGGTGATCCGGTCCACCGTGGAGCGGGCCAGCCCGGTGGCGCGCTCCAGCCCGCTCAGGCTCAGCGCTCCGTCCGCCTCGCTGAGGCGCAGCAGTACGCCGATCCCACGCATGAGGGGGGCAACGGCCTCGGCGGGCACGGCGGCCACACGCGCCGCTTCGGCTTCGTCCTGGGTCGCAGAGCCCAGGGTTGCAGAGCCCTGCGTCGCAGAGCTCAGGGTCGCAGAGCCCTGGGGAAGTGTCCTGGTCACGGAGCTGCCCGGAACGGCTTCTGCTGACATGCGCACTCCGATGAGCTCTGCGGACGGGGTCCTCGGAAGGCAACCGTAGTGCGTCGCTGTCGCCGCGTTCCTGCCAGCGGGGCGACCGCCGCGGCCGGGCGCCGCCTCAGCGTCGCCCGGTGAACGGGCGGGTCACGTCGTCCCGCGCACGCGCAGGCTCGGTTCCAGGACGATGGGGGGCGGCAGTTCGCCCGCCAGGAGCCGGTCGACCTGGTGGATGGCCAGCTCGCCCAGTCGGCGCTTGTCGAGGTGGAGGGTCGTCAGGGGCGGGTCGATCAGATCGACGACGCTCAGCCCGTCATAGCCGACGAGTGCGCAGTCGTCCGGTACACGGACGCCGGTCCGGCGGGCGGCCCGCAGCGCGCCGATCGCGACCAGGTCGTTGAAGGCGACCACGGCTGTGAGGTCGGGGTGCGCGGCGTGGAGCGCCTCGAACGCGGCGGCGCCCCCGGCCGGGGACTGCTCACCCATGACGATCCAGCCCTCGTCGACCGGCAGGCCATGGTCGCCGGCGACTTCGAGGAAGGTGCGGCGCCGGACCATCGGGGCACTCAGGCACTCGCAGTCGATCAAACCGATCCGGCGGTGGCCCCGGTCGATGAGGTGCCGCATCCCGGCCCGGATTCCGGTCTCGGTGTCGACGTGGACCAACGCGTGGTGGGACGAGTCCAGTCCGCGATCGACCACGACCAGCGGCACGGTGCCGACGTACGGCTCGAGCTCCGCGTCGGGATGGCTGAGGTAGCCGACGAGAGCGTCCACCTGTTGGCCGAGTGAGCGGAGCAGGGCGAGCTCCCGGGAGCGGTCGTTCTCGGCGCTGGCCACGAGCACCTGCCAGTCGCGTTGGTCCGCGGCCGCGATCACTCCGGCCACGAACTCCGGGAAGAAGGGGTTGACCACGTCGGGGACGATGAGCCCGACGGAAACGACGTCCTGGCGGGCCAGCCCGCGGCCGAACCGGCTGGGCCGGTACCGCAGTTGCTTCGCGACATCGAGCACGCGTCGCTGCGTCGCCGGGTCGATCTCCCCCTTGCCGTTGATCGCCCGGGAGACGGTCTGATGGGACACGCCCGCCGCCTGAGCCACGTCGCGGAGCGTGACGCGCTTGGCGGTTCTCACGCCCCGCCCCCGCTGGTCTTCCGTTTCCCGCTGTCCGGCCACGCCGCCCACTCACTTCTGTTCCTGTGCCGCCTTGTGTCCCAGTGAATCAGGTTCCCCGGCCCGCCGCGTCATCGCCGGTGCGGCGGGGGGCGTTGACGGATTCCCGTGCCTGGGCAAGAATTTCGTTACCGGTCACGTTAACGGTAACGGAAGAGCGAAGGAGAGCACAGTGGCTTCAGCAAGGGGCCCCGCACCACATGAGCCGCACCCGATGTTCCGTGGCGTGTTCCGCGCCTGGCACGCGGAGGCGGATGTCTTCTCGGCACTGCCGGACGCACCTGTGCGGCCGGACGATCCGGAGCCTTGGTGGCGTCGGGTGATGGCTCGCCGGCAGCAGCCGAGCATGGCCGTCCGGCCGAGGACGATCAGGCCGTCGGAGTGGGCGAAGTCCCGGTAGAGGGCGGCCAGGTTGTCCGTGATGGCGAAGGGCGCCCCCGGTTCGGCGGGCGGTGGCGGATAGCGTGCGGGCATGACGATGACGGGGAAGCGGCGGGTCCTGTACCGGCAGGGCAGCGGATTCTGGCGAATGACGGCGAAGTGGGTCCTGGTCTTCGGTGTCCTGTACCTGGTGGACGGCGGGTTGATCCGGTCGTGGGGCGACGCTCTGGCCTGGCCGTTGATCGGGATCCTGCTGTGGGTGCCGTTCGGGATCGGCGTCGTCTGGTATCCGAGAAAGGACCAGCGCGTCGAGCTGACGCCCCGTGAACTGCGGGTGCGGCGCAAACGACTGCCGATGGAGAAGGTGAACCTGCTGCACGTGGCGCGGCTGTGGCTGGAGGGGCTGTCAACCGCGGACCACCAACCGGTGCTGGAATGGACACGGTTCGACCGGGTGGTGTGGGTGCCGCTGCGCGACGGCCGGGCGTTCGGCGTGGAGTTCCGCGACCCGGCCGCCTTCGCCAAGGTGTTCGGCGCCTTCGCGGTCGAGGCGTGCGGCGGACCGGACATCGTCCGCGCGAGGGCCGCGACGGAGACCTATCCGAATCCGCGCCCAATACGCCCCCGGCCCACCGACGACACCGGCTCCTGGCCGGACCTCCTGGACATCTTCAACTGACAGCGAATGCGGAAGCCGCCGCTCGGCTGCTCCACAGGGGCCCGCCGCATGGACCCCGCGGTTGCTCTGCGCGGCCGTGGGGGCGTGTGGACTCTCTCGACGGTCTGGACCTGCCCACTGCTCCGGAGCCCTCACGATGGTCGCGCGTCCTGGTGGTGAGCCCTGTTGATGCCGGTCACGGCCAAGGTGATCAGGCACCGAGGCATTCCGGAACGCCTCGCGCGGGCCCTTGCCTCCGGGGCCACGCCGACCATCGGCGAGTTCGCCCACGCTCGTTTTGCCGGACCGGCAACAACAGTGGCCGGTCCGGCACGCGGTGGGCGACGGTGGGCTCATGACCGACAACACAGCAGTAGGACCACCCGCGTTCGAGTCCCTTTCGCCCGCCGGCGGATACACCGGCGACCCGGCGGTGCGGGCGGAGTGGGACAGCCGATACGCCGACCGGCACCAGCTCTGGAGCGGCCGGCCCAACGGTGCACTCGTGGCCGAGACCGCCTCGCTCACCCCCGGACGAGTCCTCGACGTCGGCTGCGGCGAGGGCGCGGACGCGCTCTGGCTCGCACGCCGCGGCTGGGACGTCACCGCGCTCGAGGTGTCGGGCGTGGCGCTGCGACGCGCGGCCGGGCACGCACGGGACGCCGGCCTCGCCATCCACTGGGTGCACGCCGAACTCACCCGGGCAGCCCTCCCGCCGGCCTCCTTCGACCTGGTCTCCGCGCAGTACCCCGCCCTGCTGCGCACTCCCGACGCCGAGGCCGAACACGCCCTGCTCGCGGCCGTCGCGCCGGGCGGTGTGCTGCTGCTCGTCCACCACGCCGGCATGGAGACCCGGCAGGCGGACGACAGCGGCTTCGATCCGGCCGACTACGTCTGGCCGTCGATGGTCGCCGAACTCCTCGACGACGACTGGGAGGTGGAGGTGGACGAGCAACGCCCCCGCGAGGCACCCGACGGCGGAGCCGGCGCCCACCACACGGACGACCTCGTACTCCGCGTACGCCGGCTGCGCTGACACGCCCCTCCGGAAGGGCGCCGACGGGCCGCGCTCACTGCCTCGCCGCTCCCGGGGCCCGCCGTCCCAGTACGTCACCGACCGCCTCGGCGACGTCCTCCGGCGTACGGTCGTCGGTGGTCACCACCGCCCACGCCACCTCCTCGTACAACGCACGGCGCGCTTCCATGAGCGTGTGCCACTGCCCGCGCGGGTCGACCGCCAGCAGAGGGCGCGTGGCGTGCAGGGCGGTGCGTCCGACGGCTGCTTCGACGCTCATCGAGAGGTAGACGACGGGCAGCCCCGTCAGCAGGGCGCGAGTGGCCGGATCGAGGATCGCTCCGCCGCCGAGGGCGAGGACACCGTCGTGCTCGGTGAGCGCTCGGTGTACGGCTTCCCTCTCGAGGACGCGGAAGGCGGCTTCGCCGTCCTCCTCGAAGATGTCCGTGATGCGGCGGCCCTGCGCGGTGACGATGTCCTCGTCCGTGTCCCGGAAGACCGTTCCGAGACGCTCGGCGAGCAGCTGCCCGACCGTGGACTTGCCCACGCCCATCGGACCGACCAGAACGACCAGCGGTGCGCTCACCGGATGGCCAGGGCATCGAGGTAGGAGCGGACATTGCGCCGAGTCTCCGTGCCGCTGTCGCCACCGAACTTCTCCGCCACCGCGTCGGCCAGCACCAGCGCGACCATCGCCTCCGCGACGATCCCCGCCGCCGGCACCGCGCACACATCGGACCGCTGGTGATGTGCCCGAGCCACCTCACGCGTGACCACGTCCACCGTCCGCAGAGCGCGCGGCACGGTCGCGATCGGCTTCATCGCCGCCCGTACCCGCAGCGTCTCACCCGTGCTCAGACCGCCCTCCGTGCCGCCCGCGCGGCCCGACGCCCGACCGATCCCGCCCCCGCGGGCCACGATCTCGTCGTGTGCCTTCGACCCCGGTGTCCGAGCCAGCCCGAAACCATCTCCCACCTCGACCCCCTTGATGGCCTGAATCCCCATCAGGGCGGCCGCCAGCCGGGCATCGAGGCGCCGGTCCCAGTGCACATGCGAGCCCAGACCGACCGGGACGCCATGGGCCAGGACCTCGACCACACCACCCAGCGTGTCACCGTCCCGGTGGGCCTGATCGATGCGCGCCACCATCGCCTTCGACGCGGCGGCGTCCAGGCAGCGGACCGGGTCGGCGTCCAGCCGCTCCACGTCCCCCGGGGTCGGGTGGAGGCCATAGGGGGCTTCTACACCGGCCAGTTCCACCACATGAGAGACGATCTCGACACCCGTCGTCTCCTTCAGGTACGACCGGGCGACGGCACCGAGGGCGACACGGGCCGCGGTCTCCCGCGCCGAAGCACGTTCCAGAACGGGACGCGCCTCGTCAAAACCGTACTTCTGCATGCCGGCCAGGTCCGCGTGGCCGGGGCGGGGGCGGGTCAACGGCGCGTTGCGGCCCAGATCTGCCAGGACCTCCGGATCGACCGGGTCAGCGGCCATGACCTGCTCCCACTTCGGCCATTCGGTGTTGCCGATCATGATCGCGACCGGGGAGCCGAGGGTCAGACCGTGTCGGACGCCGCCGAGAAACGTGACCTCGTCCCGCTCGAACTTCATCCGCGCGCCACGCCCGTACCCCAGCCGCCGCCTCGCCAGATGATCCGCCACCGTCTCCGTGGTGATCGGCACACCGGCGGGCAGCCCCTCCAACGTCGCCACCAGTGCGCGGCCGTGCGACTCCCCCGCGGTCAGCCACCGCAATCTGCTCAGCACGGATCTCACTGCTCCTTCATCGGGTAGGTGGGGAAGAGCCGCTGCATCTCGGTGTGGAAGCCCGGGAAGGTCTTGCTCACGCAGGCCGGGTCGTCGAGGTCGAGCGGGGTGGAGCTGCCGAGCGCCAGCACGGCGAAGGACATGGCGATGCGGTGGTCGCGGTGGCAGGCGATCCGGGCACGCGCCGGGGACCCGGGCCGGACCGTGACATGGTCCGGGCCCTCGTCCACGTCGATGCCGCAGGCGCGCAGGTTCGCCGCCGTCACGCCGATCCGGTCCGACTCCTTCAGCCTCGCGTGCCCGATGCCGGTGATGGTGACGGGCGCGTCGGCGAGCGGGGCGATGGCGGCCAGCGTCATGAAGGTGTCCGAGATCTCGCCCATGTCCACCTCGAACCCTCCGCGCAGCCGTCCCGTGCCGGTGACGGTGACCGTGTCCTCGCCGAGGGTGACATCGGCGCCCGCCATTCCCAGCACCCGCGCGAACCCCACGTCGCCCTGGAGGCTGGCACGGCCCAGGCCGGGGACCGTGACGGTGGTGCCGGTCACGGCCGCCGCGGCTAGGAAATACGAAGCGGTCGACGCGTCCGGTTCGATGGCGAGGTCGGTGGCGGTGTAGTCGCCGGGAACGACCTCGATGCGTTCGGCGGTGGGCTCGTCGACGCGGGCGCCGAAGGCACGCATCAGGGCCAGTGTCATATCGACGTAGGGGCGGCTGACGAGGCGGGGGATGTCGACGGTCAGCGCGCTGCGCATCAGGGGCCCGGCCATGAGCAGCCCGCTGAGGTACTGGCTGCTCTGCCCGGAGTCCAGCTCCAGTCTCCCGCCGTGCAGCCCGTCGCCGCTCACGGTCAGTGGCAGGGCGCCGCCCGGCCCGGTCAGCACCCGGGCGCCCAGGCGGGTGAGCGCCTCGGCCAAGGGGCGCATGGGGCGGGCCCGCAACTGCGCGGACCCGTCGAAGGTGTAGCGGCCGCCCTTGCCCGCCGCCAACGCGAACGGGGGCAGGAAACGGGCGGCGGTGCCGGCGTCCGCGCACCAGAGCTCGGCCCGGTCGGCGAGGTCGCCGGGCCTGCCGGTGACCTTCCAGTGGGTGTCGGCCGGGGCTGCCGACACGTCGACTCCCAGCGTGCGCAAGGCCTCTTTTACAGCGAGGGTGTCGTCACTGACCAGTGGTGCCCGCAGCACGCTCGTGCCGCGGGCGGCAGCGGCCAGCAGCAGCGCCCGGTTGGTGAGGCTCTTCGACCCGGGAACGCGCGCCACCAGGCCCATGCCCTGGGTGCCGTCCGCGGTCGTCCGGCGCGATGCGCCCACGGTTCCTCCTTCGTCGTCGGTGGTCGGAGCCGTCGTGAGTGTCAGGGGCCGTCGTGAGTGGCAGGGGCCGTCGCCGGGATGACCGGGCTGTGGACGGCCGCTGTCCTGGCGTACGGCTGTGATCGTGCCGGAGCCATGGGTCGGGCACCGGCCACCGTCGGCTGCCGGGCCGCTCAGGCCGTACCGGTCACCAGCGGAACCCGGCGCCGCTCGGCCCCGGCCTTCGGCGGGGGCACGACGGCCTGCGGGGTGGGGTCGGCGCGGGGCTGGGGCCGTTGCACCTCCCAGCCGAACTCCGTGAGCCGCCGCGCCATACGGACGGCGGCGGACGCCTCCACGACCAGTTCCACCAGCCCGCTGCGCTCGGCGGGGGAATGGTCGATGGACACCTCCTCGACGTTGACGTCCAAGTCGGCGACGGTCGCCAGCAGTCGAGCCAGCTCGCCTGCCTGGTCCCCGATGAGCACATGCACGGGAGTGCAGCGGGTCGGCTTCTGCCCGTGCTTGCCGGCCACGCGTCCCCGCCCCCTCCTGCCGCGGTCCAGCAGGTCGGAGACGCGCACCATGCCCTCCGCGCGGGCGTCGGCGTCGTCGCCGGCCAGTCCCCGCAGCGCCGCCACCGCCGTGCCGAGATCCACGGCGAGCGCCTCCAGGACGTCCGCGACAGCCCCGGCGTTGCCGTCCAGGATGTCGCCCCACAGCCGAGGGTCGCCCCCGGCGATCCGGGTGACGTCCCGCAGCCCCTGCCCCGCGAGGTGTGACGCGTCGTCCGACATGTGCTCCAGCCGCGCCGCCATCAGGGCGGCGACGAGGTGCGGGGTGTGGGAGACCAGGGCCACCGCGCGGTCGTGGGCGCAACTCTCCATGACCACCGGCACCGCGGCGCACAGCGCCACCACCTCCAGGGCCCGGTTCAGTGTGTCCGTCCCGGTGGCACCGGTGGGGGTGAGCACCCAGGAGCGGCCCTCGAAGAGGGTGGCCGAGGCGGCCAGCGGCCCGGACAGCTCACGTCCGGCCATGGGATGGCCACCGATGTAGCAGGAGGGGTCGGCCAGTTTCAGGGCGTCCTGCTCCGGGCCGGCCTTGACGCTGGCCACATCGGTGTAGCTGCGGGCCAGCCCCTTCGCCTGCTGTGCGGCGAGCACCTCACCGACGCAGCCGGGCGGCACGGCCAGCACGGCGATGTCCACCGGGGCGGCGGGCGGACCGACGGTTCCCGCGCCGAGCGCGGCGGCCGTACGGGCCGCCGACTCGTCCACGTCGAGCAGGTGGACGCCCACTTCCCTGCGGGCCAGGGCGAGCGCCACCGAGGTGCCGATCAGGCCGGTGCCCACGACCGCTGCCGTACGGATCATCGGGTCTCCTCCAGCGCGTCGGCGAGATCGGTGCGCAGCGTCGCGGCACCGCCCAGATAGACGTGTCGCACATCGCACTTGGGCCGGTCGGTCTCCGCGTGCACCAGGATGCGTACGACGCGCGGCAGTGCCCCCTCCACGTCGATCTCCCGGGTGCACAGCAGTGGGGTGTCGGTGATCCCCAGTTCCCGCGCGGCCACTGCGGGGAACTCGCTGCGCAGATCAGGCGTGGCGGTGAACACCACACTGATCAGGTTCCGCCGTTCCAACCCGTTGGCGTCGAGCATCGCCTTCAGCAGGTCCTTGGTGCTCCCCACCAGATGGTTCCTGTCGTCCCGTTCAAGCTGGATCGCGCCGCGTATCGCGCGCACTGTCATCTCACTCTCCAGATCGGCGTTCCCGGTCCGTCTTCAGGCTTCACCGGTCCGCCGTGGAAGGTCCCGGGGCACGACGCGCTCCTGGTACAACTCCGCGACCTGGAACGCGAGGTCGAGCGACTGGTAGCGGTTGAGGCGCGGGTCGCAAGCGGACTCGTAGCGGTGCGCGAGGTCGTCCAGGTGGACCTCGGCACCGCCGCCGAGGCATTCGGTGACGTCCTCGCCGGTCAGTTCGACGTGGATGCCGCCCGGGTGGGTGCCCAGCTCGCGGTGGACCTCGAAGAAGCCGCGTACCTCGTCGAGCACGTCGTCGAAGCTGCGGGTCTTGTGGCCGCTGGGCGCGGTGAAGGTGTTGCCGTGCATGGGGTCGCAGATCCAGGCGATCCGCGCCCCGGACGCCGTGACCTTCTCCACCAGTCCCGGCAGGACGTCGCGGACCCGGTCCGCGCCCATTCTGGCGACGAAGGACAGTCGGCCCGGCTCCCGGTCCGGGTCGAGGCGGTCGATGAGCGCCAGTGCCTCGTCCGCGGTGACGGTCGGCCCGAGCTTCACGGCGATGGGATTGCGGATACTGGCGGCGAACTCGATGTGGGCGCCGTCCAGTTGACGGGTGCGCTCACCGATCCACACCATGTGGCCGGAGACGTCGTACCACTGGCCGGTGCGGGAGTCGCGCCGGGTGAGGGCCGCCTCGTAGTCGAGGATCAGCGCCTCGTGGCTGGAGTAGAACTCGGTGGAACCGAACTCGCGCGGCTGCGCCCCGCACGCCCTGAGGAAGGCGAGCGCCCGGTCGATCTCGCGGGCCAGGCGCTCGTAGCGCTCGCCGACCGGGGAGCTGGCGACGAAGTCCTGGTTCCAGTCGTGCACTTGGCGCAGATCGGCGTAACCGCCGGTGGTGAAGGCTCGGACGATGTTCAGTGTGGCGGCGGAGGCGTGGTACATCCGTCTGAGCCGCTCGGGGTCGGGGGTGCGGCTCTCCGGTGTGAACTCCAGGCCGTTGACCGCGTCGCCGCGGTAGGCGGGGAGCTCCACGCCGTCACGCCGCTCCGTGGGCTGCGAGCGCGGTTTGGAGTACTGGCCGGCGATGCGTCCGACCTTGACCACCGGGAGGGAGGTGGCGTAGGTGAGCACGGCCGCCATCTGCAGCAGGGTCTTGACGTTGTTGCGGACCCTGTCGGCGGAGACGGCGTCGAAGGTCTCCGCGCAATCGCCGCCCTGGAGGAGAAATGCCTCGCCACGTGCGACGGCGGCCAGCCGGGAGCGGAGTTGGTCGCATTCACCGGCGAAGACGAGGGGAGGTGCGGTGGTGAGGTCGTCGAGCACGGCGCCGAGCGCCCGCTCGTCGGGCCAGGTGGGCTGCTGGGCGGCGGGCAGGCTCCGCCAGGCGAGCGGCGGGGCGTCCTGCGATGTGTTGTTCATGGGAGAGGTTCCTTCTTCGTTCCACGAGGGTGTGACGAGGGGGTGAGCCCCGCGGGGCCGGTGTCGGTCCGGGCCGCACAGAACGGTGCCGCGCGGGGCGGCGGCTTACTCGTCCAGCAGGTCGGGCTCCTCGCGGACTATTTCGTCCCACAACAACTGGAAGCTGAACCAGCCGAGTTGGGCGTCGCCGAAGCCCTCGCCCGCCGCCATGGCCTGTTCGTGGGTGAAGGTCTTCGGGGTGCCGGCCGCGAGGGCGAGAAGCTGGACCTGGGCGCAGCTGTCGTAGGTGAAGAACCAGTGCACGGCCTCGTCCAGGGAGCCGCCGACCGTGATCAGGCCGTGGTGGCGTAGCAGGATGGCACGGTTGTCCCCGAGGTTCTCGGCGATGTCGCGGCCCTGCTCCAGAGAGACGGACGGCCCCTCGTAGGCTTCGTACAGGGTCTGCCGTCCGTAGAAGGCGGCCGACTCCTGGTCGATGGGCTCCAGCAGGCGGCCCAGGGCACCGAGGGCGCGGGAGTGCGCGGTGTGGCCGTGTGCCGCGGCGGTCGCGCCGGGGTGGAGGTCGTGAATCTGGGAGTGGATGACGAAGGCACTGGGGTTGACGCGGTGCTTGCCGTGGACCACGCGGCCGTTGGCGTCCACGCAGATCAGGTCGGCCACACGCACGTGCTTGAAGGACACGCCGAAGGGGTTGACCCAGAACTGGTCGGGATGTTCCGGATCACGAACTGAGATATGGCCGGAGATCCCCTCACCGAAGCCGTACTTGCCGAACAGGCGCAGCGCCGCGGCCAGCCGTTGCTTGCGGTGCCGACGGGTCTCCTCCGGGCTGCTGAAGACCGGTTCGCTGGGGATCGGCAGTCCTGTCGCGGTATCGGCGAGGAACTCCGCGGAGGGCTCGGCGGTCTTGTCGGTCATCGTGGTCATGCTGGTTACCTCTCTCTGGACGGGGCCGTGGCGGCGGTACGGAGAAGGGTGGTGCTCCGGCAGTGGTACGGGGCGGCCTAGGCGGGCAGCAGGACGTCCCCGGATCGGGCCGGTTGGGTGTCGCCCGCGTGCTGGAGGATGGCGGCGACGATGTCCTCGGCGCGGTCCACCAGGGAGGGGAGGCCGAAGGTGAAGAAGAGTGATCCCGCCCCGATGGTGCCGAGGCCGTAGAGCCGCGGGTCCTCGACGTCCCCGGTGATGAGCCGACTGGTCGGGCGGGCGAGGTGCAGCCCTCCGTGGGGGTGGAGGCTCGCGGCGCCGGCCCTGGTCAGGGTGGTCACCAGCGGCAGGGCGCCGGTGGGGACGCGGCCCTCGGAGGCGTTGACCGCGTTGATGACCTTGTGCGCCGATAGGGGAGGCGCGTCGGCGGTGAGCATCTCGAAGCCCCCTCCTGAGCGTTCCGCGACCTTCCGCAGTCCGGAGCGGATGCTCAGCTGGCCCGCTTCTTCCAGTTCCAGCAGCACGGAGGCGCTGGCCGGCGGCATGGGGCAGCACAGACTCATGATGGTGCGGTAGTGGGAGCGGAGCAGTTCCGCCCGGTCCTCCTCCCGCAGTTGCGGCCATACGTCGGGGCCGATGTCGGGGACGGCGTGCTGGAGGATGCGCAGTCCCGGGTCCGGTGAGTCCACGGCCGCGAACTGGCGCCGCAGCCGGTCCGCCGGCGCCTCCTTGTCGAGGTCGGTGATCTCGGCGTGGGCCGCGCCGAGGTCCGCACCGGCGTCGCGCAGTTCGGCCGCCACGATCTCCGCGAACTCCCCGAGGGTCATCTCCCGGCCGCTGCGGGCGAGGGCGCGCATCCGCTCCTTGGTGAGGTGGCGCGGCTCGAAGGTGACGGGGCGTTGGCGGACGCCGGGGAGCACGCCTCCACGGGAGAGCAGGGTGATCCGTCCCTGATGGCCCTGCGCGGCCAGAGCGAGGATGATGTCGACGGCCGTGAGGCCGCTGCCGATGACGGCGACGTCCTCCCGTGTGCCGATCTCGCGGAGCCGGTGGGACATCGGGTACGGGTCCGCTATGAACCCCGGTGCGCTGGTGAGCCCGTAGGCGTCCTTGGGGCCGTCGCCGCCCACGCAGAGGACGACGTAGTCGAAGGCGCCGGCGCTGCCGTTGCTCGTGCTCAGGTGGACCTGGTCGTCGGTGCGCCGGGCCGCGGTGACCGCCGCGCCGACGAGGTCGACCCGCCAGCCCTTTCTGCGCAGTTCCCCGAGGGCCGAGTAGGCCGACTGCTCGAGATACTCGCCATAGACGGTGCGCGGTGCGAATCGCGCCCCCGAATAAGGATCCACATTGTCGATATCGTCGACGACGCGCTCTCGCTTCTCCAGCCAGCGTCGGAAGTGGCCGAGGTCGCCCACGCGCACCGACATGTCCTCCGGCGGCGCATTCACCTTGATGGTGTCGATGTCGACCTGATAGGCCCGGCCCCGCCAAAGATTTGGCGAGGGCTCGAACACGGTAATGCTGCCCGCGGGGCTCTGCGCCTGGGCCAGAGCGTCGACGAGGCAGACCGCTGACGCGCCGCCTCCGACCACAGCGATCGATATTCCAGACATGCCTCAGCCACCTATCGAAACCTGGAGGATATGGAGATCCTCGTTCGTCGCTCTTCCGGTCCGCTCATATCGCGCTCCGACTCATGCGGTGGAATTCACCGCCCAGGAACACCAGGGACGACCCCTTGTCGCGTACTCCGGCGCCGACGACCTCACCGACGATCAGCAGGTGGTCACCGACCGTCAGATGATCCCGGTAGCGGCACTCCATCCAGGCCGCGGAGTCCAGGAGCAGCGCTCCCGTCTGCGGGCCCAGCTCCGTGGGCAGGCTGCGAAGGGCCTTGACGCGGTCCTCGGCAGGTCGGGCGAAGATCCGGGCTAGGTCCTCGCCGCCGCCGTCCAGAATGGAAAAGGACCAGACCCGGGACTCCATCAGATCGTCGAGGAACGTGGAATCACGGCGGATACTCAGCGACACCAGCGGCGGGTCCAGCGAGAGGGACATCAACGAATTGACCGTCAGGGCATTGTGCCGTCGCGAGGATCCCGCGTCGGAGAAGGTGCTCACCACGCACACGCCGGTGGCGAAATTGCGCATGACGGAACGCAGGTCGTCTTCCACGGCAACCGCTGGACGATTAGCCGCTGACAGCTCACCCATGAATGGTCCTCTCCGGGGAATGTCTGATATGCGCACGCGCTTGAGCGTCCCGGGGCCAGAGGTAGAACTCCTCAGGAAATGGCGAAACCCGGTTCGATGCCGGAGACATTACCGAGCGACCGGTTGTCGGTTTTGCAGGGGAGCGCACGGACATTAGCCCGTCCACGCCTGCTGCGGCGGGTGCCGGCGGGACGGGCGGTGGCCACGCCGTTCAGTGGAATAGCCGCGCCGCTACACAACGGATGAGGGGAGCGAGCCCCACCGGCCGGCCGCCAGGCCACCCGCGGCTGTCGCACGCCGGCACCCCCCGGCACACGGCGGCACCCCCTCCACACGGCGGCCACGCGGCCGGGACCACTGCGCGTGGTGCGCGGAGGGGGTGAGGAGGAATCGTTGGCTGCGGCCGGTGGGGCGTGGCGGCCGAAGAGGAGCGAGAAACATACCGACTCACACGTTTTCGACCGGCCCGGATGGTTCAACCCGGCCGATGCGGGACTGTCACGAGGATGCGTCACCCTGCGCGGCGGCCAACGCCGCCGCCTCGGCCAGCACCCGTACGCCCCGGTCTGCGGCGAGGTCGAGCCGCGCCATGACGCCGGGGAGCGCGATGTTCGGCAACAACTGCTCCAGGAGCACCGACAGCCGCTGCGTCAGATCCTCGCGGTCGGTCAGCACATGGGAGAGCATCTGGATCCCGGAGAAGGCGCCGACCAGGAGTTCGGCGACGGCCCTCAGGTCGACCCACGGATAGAGCTCACCCTGTTCGCTCGCCTCCGTCAGCCCCGCCAGATTGTGGTCGGCCCAGGCCAGGAAGGGCCTTCTGCGGTCCAGTTGGTGCGTTCCTCGCTCCAACGACAGGCTGACGCTGCCCTGCAGCATCTGGTCGTGCATGAGGCGGTGCCCGAAGACGAACCCGGCGTCCACCAGCTCCTGGAGCTTCAGAGGGCGCGGCACGATGGGGTAGGTCCCGGCGCTCACCTGCACCTCCAGGATCGCCTCCGCGAGCTCCTCCTTGGAGGAGAAGTGGAAATAGAACGCGCCTTTGGTCAGCCCGGCCCGCGAGTAGACGTCGGAGATGGTCGCGCCGTCATATCCCCGTTCGGCGAAGACGGCTCCGGCCGCTTTGAGGATCAACTCCCGAGTCCTGATCGCACGTTCCTGCTGAGTCACTTGCGCCAACCCCTAAATCCCTTGAAACCATACCGCTGTGCACGTATCTTCCCCCAACGGGGGGGATGAATGGCCCTTCCATGCCGTGAGGAGGAGCCATGAACCGGACGCCCGTGACCGACGGCCCGAGAGCCGCCGACGCGCCGGAGAGAGCCGAGGAGCCCATCGGCTCCGAGCCGGCGGGAGGGGTACCCAAGGATCTGGTGCACCGGGCCCACACCGCCGATGTGTTGCTGACCGCCTGGGAGGACCTGGGAGACGGACGCTTCACCGTGCGGGCGAAGTGGCCGGACACCCACGACTTCTTCGCCCCCATGCACGGGAAACACGACCCCGTACTCATCGTGGAAACGCTGCGGCAGAGCGCGATACTACTGTGCCACGCCGCATTCGCCGTCCCCCTCGACCACCACTTCCACATGGAAGATCTCCACTACCGCTCCCACCCCGAGTTCCTCGACGCACCGGACGGCACCACCGAGTTACACCTGGACGTGACCTGCTCCGACATACGGCGCCGTGGCGGGCGCCTGGCCGCCACCGACGTGCGAATACGGGTCAGGGACGGCGATCGTACGGTCGTCACGGGGGGTGGCCACCTCGGCATCTCCACCCCCCGCGTCTACCAGCGGCTCCGCGGCGCGCACTTCCCTCCCGCGCTGGCCACCCTGGCGGTTCCCGTCTCGCACCGGCTCGTCGGGCGCGACCGTCCCGCACACGTGGTCCTGGCCACCACCCCCGTGTCCGGGCGCTGGCAACTGCGGGCCGACACCAGGAACACCACCCTGTTCGGCCGGGCCATCGACCACTACCCGGGCCTGGTCCTGGTCGAGGCCGCGCACCAGGCCGCCAGGGCCCTGCTCTCGCCGGCTCCTTTCTACCCGGCGTCGTTCACCATCGACTTCCACCGTTACGTGGAGTTCGCCCCGCCCTGCTGGGTGGAGGCCCACACCGTTCCCTCCCTGGTCCCTGGCGGCACTGCGGTGCGGGTCACCGGCCACCAGGACGGCACACCCGCCTTCACCGCCTCGCTCACCAGCGCGGCACGCTGACCCGGACCACGGCCCCTCCCGTGCCGTGTCCGCTCCGTCTCTCCTCTCTCACCACCGGCGCGAGCCCGACGGCCGACCGGGGAAGGTAGCCCGCATGCCTCAGCCGACCGTACTGATCACCGGAGGGGCGGGCTTCGTCGGCGGACACGTGGTACGCCGGCTCCTCGCCTCCGGCGGCACCGCGCGCGGCGGCACGGTGCGTCTCCTGCTCCACGACCGTGGGGTCACGGTCCCTGACGGTGCGCCGACGGAGACCGTCCACGGCGACCTGTGCGATCCGGACTCCCTCCGAGGCCTGTGCGACGGCGTGGACACGCTGGTCCACCTCGCCGCGCAGGTCGGCGGCGACATGGAACGGTGCCTCGCCGTCAACGTCGGGGGCACCGAGGCGTTGCTCGCCGAGGCGACCCGGGCAGGCGTCCGGCGAATCATCCAGTTGGGCACCGCCGCCGTCTACGGCGACGGCCCCCACCGGGGCGAGGCGGAGTCCGTGCTGCCGACCGCCCCGGTCTCCCCCACCAGCGTGACGCGGCTCGCCGCCGAGAAAAGCGTGCTGGCGGCGGGCGGTCTGGTACTCCGCCCTCATCTGGTCTACGGGGAGGGGGACACCTGGGTGATCCCCTCCCTGGTAGCCCTGCTGCGCCGCGTCCCCCACTGGGTGAACGCCGGGCGGGCGCGCACGTCCGTGATCGCCGTGGAGGATCTGGCCGCCGCCGTGGCCGCGCTGGTGCGCAGCCGGGCGCCCCTGCCGTCCGGTCGGGTCCTGCACGCGAACCAGCCCGAGCCGGTGCGGGTCCGGGACCTGATCACCACCGTGACACAGGCGCTGGACCTGCCCCTGCCCCGGGGCGAGATCTCGACGCACCGGGCGCTGGAACTGCTCGACGCCCTCGGCGATCCCGCCGGGGCGCGCCGGTTGTCGCTTCTCGCGGTCGACCACTGGTACGACGGTTCGGCGCTGTGGCGGCTGACCGGCACCGACCCGGGCCCGGGATTCGCGGCACGATTCGCGCACCACGCCCCCTGGTACCGGGCCGCCCTGGCGGCGGCCGCGTCTACCACGAAGACCCGGCCGGCGTCCTGAGCCGTCGGACCGGGGCGGCCGACGGCTCAGGACTACCGTCAGACGAAGGCCGCCTGACGGCTCAGGACGACCATCAGATTCTGGTGGCCGTTGGAGATGAACGACCGCTGCGGCTCGGCCTGCCGTTCGGGATGGGCGAGCGCCAGGTCCGGGAACCGCTCGAAGAGGGAGCTCAGCGCGATCGACGCCTCCAGCCTGGCCAGCGGTGCGCCCAGGCAGTGGTGGACGCCGTGGCCGAAGGAGATGTGCTCCCGCCGAGTGGGCCTGGTGATGTCGAAGCGGTCCGCGCTGTCACCGTGCCGTGACGGGTCCCGTCCCGCCGCGGCGTAGGAGATCATGATCGCGTCCCCCTTCGGGATCACCACGTCACCGAGGTCGATGTCCTCGACGGCGTAGCGCAGGATCGCGTGGGCGCCCGGCGGTTCGTGGCGCAGCGTCTCCTCGATCACGTCGTCCCAGTCGGCCTGCCCCAGCCGGACCAGCTCGAGTTGCTCCGGGTGACGCAGCAAGGCGTGGACAGCGTGGTCGAGGAGGTTGACGGTGGTCTCGTAACCAGCCGTGTACAGCAGGATGAGATTGTCCGCCAGTTCCTTCTCGGTGAGGCTGGCGCCGTCCTCGTCGCGCACGGCGATCAGATCGCAGGTGAGGTCGTCACCCGGGTTCTGGCGCTTGTGGACGAGGAACTCGGAGATCGTGGTGTAGAGGGCGTATCCGTTGGCCTGCGCCTCCTGCGCGGAGGCAGAGGTACGGAAGAAGCCCTTGATGATCCCGTGGAGTCCGGCGCGGTACTCCTCGGGGATTCCGAACAACTCGCACATCACGTCGTTCGGCAGTGGGTGCGCGAACTTTTCACGCAAGTCCAGCGGTCGGCCGGGCGGCTCGGCGGCCAGAGCGTCGAGGAGGTCGTCGGCGATGCGCTGGATGCGCGGTCTCAGGGCGGCGATCCGGCGCTGGGTGAAGGCCGCGGCCACCGGCTTGCGCTGCCGGGTGTGGTCGGCGCCGTAGGCGGTGACCACGTTCTGGACGGACACCCAGATGCCCAGGGGCCAGTCCCCGGGGATCTCACCGTTGATCCAGGCCGGCCAGTGCCGGTAGGCGTCCTTGGACACCCGCGGGTCCAGGAGGAGGCTCCGGATCAGTTCGCCGTCGGTGACCGACCAGACGACCACGCCGCCCGGGAGCTCCACCTGTGCCGCCGGCCCCCGAGCGCGTATCCGGGTGATCTCGCCATGGATGTCGCTCCCGTCGGCATCGATGACGAAGGGGCACTGCCCTCTGCGGTCCATGTGTCGTCTCCAGGTCCTGCCGGGTCGGTCCGACCGCCCGGGTGATCCAACTCTGCCGGAACGGATGACCGCCATCACCACGAATCCGGCTTTCCGTGGCGGAGGACCGGCGTCCCACCGCTCCCGGACGGGGGTGGGGCGGGACGCCGATCGGCTCACCAGGCGGGCGGGGTGTCTACGAGGTGGTCGCAGCCGTCTCCGCGCGGCGCCGCGACGAGGCACGGAGCGCCGCGACGAGCGTGAGCACCATGGTGGCGACGGAGATGGCGGTGACCACGTAGAGGCCGGAGTGGTAGTCGGACAGCGTCGCGGACGTCTCCTTCCCCTCGCCGTCGGCCGCCATGGTGGCGGTGACGATGGCGAGGACGATCGCCGCGCCGACCTGGTAACCCGTCTGCAGCACACCGGCCGCCAGGCCCTGTTCGGAGTCCTGCACGCCGTTGGTCGCCTGGACGTTGGCGGCGGGGAAGGAGAAGGGGAAGGCGATACCGATGAGCACGATGCTGGGCAGGATGACCCAGAGGTACGAGGAGGTCTCGTCGATGCGCAGGAAGAGCAGGTACGACGCGGTGTAGGCGACGAAGCCTGCGAAGATCATCCACTGGATGCCGAACCGGGCGATCAGCTTTCCGGCGCGGGGGGCGATCGTCATGATCAGCAGGCCGATGGGCAGGAAGGCCAGGGCCATCTCCATCGGCGACCATGCGCGCAGCGACTGCAGGTACAGACCGCCGATGAACTGGAAGCTCATGTAGGTCCCGAGGATGGCCGCAGCGACCAGGCTCGCGCCGACCAGGGCGCGGTTGCGCAGCAGGCCCAGGCGGAGCAGAGGCTGGGCGGCACGGCGCTCGACGACGACGAAGAGGCAGAGCAGGACGATCGCGGCGGCGAAGGTGCCCAGGGTGCGGGGGGAGGTCCAGCCGGCGTTGGGCGCCTCGACGATGCTGTACACGAACAGCAGCATCGCGGCGGTGACGCTGACGGCGCCGGTGACGTCGAACTTGCTGCCGCTGAGGTTCGTGCGCGGGTCACGCGGCACCAGCACCAGCGCGCCGACGAAGGCGAGGATCGCCACGGCGACCGGAAGCAGGAAGGTCCAGCGCCAACTGATCTCGGTGAGGGCACCGCCGACGATGACACCGGTGGAGTAACCGACTGCGCCGCACGCGGTGTAGATGCCGACCGCACGGTTGCGCTGAGGGCCCTCGGCGAAGTTGGTGATGATGATGGACAGGCTGGCCGGTGCGGTGAACGCGGCACCGATACCCATGACGAACCGGGCGATGATCACCACGAGTCCCTCATTGGTCAGACCGCCGACCAGGGATCCCACGGCGAAGATGGCCACACCCATCAGGAACATGCGGCGTCGGCCCAGCAGGTCCGCCATACGTCCGCCGAGCAGCAGGAATCCGCCGAAGCCCAGGACGTAGGAACTGACCACCCACTGCACGGACTCGGTGCTCATTCCCAGGTCCGACTGGATCGGCGGAACCGCGATGCCGACCATGATGTTGTCGAGGGCGTCCAGGAAGAATGCCGCACACACGCTGACGAGCAGACCCCACTCGCGAACGCCCCACTTCCCTCCGTCCGTTCGTCCTCCGCCGGTGGGTGTTGCGTCGACTTCTACTTCACTGGAAGTTGCCATGAGATGTCCTCATCTAGTCAATGGCCGGTCATTTTGCATCCGATGCCGGCGGTGCGGTCGATGAGCGGAGCGCGCCCCGGGTCATCGACCGCCGTTCACCGTGCCCGGGTTATCCCTTGAGCCCGAGGGGGAAGGGAGCCTGCGGCGTTCCGCCGAGGAGATGGGCCCCCGCCGACTGCACGATCTGCTCCTGGGCGAGGATGTGCTGGCACATCGTGTGGAGGTCGCGGAGCCAGCGGTCGAGCGGGGAGGTCTGGTAGATCGAGGCCGTTCCGACGAGGTCGGAGAGCCGGGAGACGATGGAGCGGGCCGTCCGGAAGGCGTTGACGCGGGCGAGCGCGGACGAGACCTGCTGGTCAGGGGTCGGCTGGACACCCGACTCCAGTCGCTCCCACAGCTCCTCGAGCGTGCCGTAGACCGCGTAGCGGGCCGCGGACAGCTCCATCTCGGCCTGCCCGATGGTGGTCTGCACCCGGTAACTCTCCGACCACGGTGTGCCGGTGGCCCGCTCCACGCGGTCGACGGCCAGCTCGCGCACATGGTCGAGCGCGGCGCGGGCGACGCCGAGCGGCACACCTGGCACATTGCCCAGGAACGCGTCCGGGGCGGACAGCGGTCCGGAACCGCGCGGGGTGGTGAAGTCGAACGACCGCTCTTCGGGCACGAACAGGTCGGTGGCCTGGTAGTCCATGCTGCCGCTGCCGGCCAGGCCGGTGGTGTGCCAGGTGTCGACGGTCTCGAACTCCTCGCGACGGGCCATCACCAGCCGCCAGTTCACGGGGGCGCCGCCCACGCCCGGCTCGGGCTTGCCGTCGGAGTGCACCACACAGCCGCCGACGACCCAGTCCGCGTGTGTGACACCGCTGCCGAAGGGCCAGCGGCCGTTGACCCGGTAGCCGCCCGGAACCCGGTCGGCGCGGCCGACCGGGAAGATCAGGCCGGCGGTGATCGCGTCCGGGTTGGCGAGCATCTCCTTGACGACCGCCTCGTCCAGGTAGCCCGCGTAGATCCAGGTGTCCATGCCGATCATCGCGCACCAACCGGCGGCCGAGTCGCCGTAGGAGAGCGCCTCGATGACCTCGGTCTGCTCCGCGAAGGTCAGTTCGGGACCGCCCCATTCCTTCGGCATTCCGATGCGGAAGACGCCGGTGCCGCGCACCAGTTGGACCACGTCCTCCGGCAGGCGCCGGTTGCGCGCTATCTCCTCGGAACGCTCGCGCAGCAGCGGGGCCACGGCCCGTGCCCTCGCCAGGATCTCCGCCGCGGAGGCAGGGGCGTGCTCGCCACCCGTCATGGGATCGAGAGTCTCCGTCACAGTCATTGAAACCCCTCCTGTACCTGCGTGCTCGTCATCTCTACGGGCGCGACGACCGGCCGCCGTCCGCACGGGCCGCCGGTCAGGCGGTACCCGGGCAGCGCCGCGACGGACGATCCGGACGGTCTCGCGTCGTCCTCACGCTAGGGACGGTGGCCTCTCGTCTCTCGTGTGAACGCGCACGCAATGTGGTACGTCCGCACACGATCGAGCTAACCAACGAAAGCGACTTTAAGGGTTAGTCGCGACTGCTGCAACCAGTCACGTAGGCTTTAGGGGTTAGAACTGGATCGGATGGAGGATGTTGCGATGACCGAGGTCGACCCTCGTCCGTTCGTCGGCGAACCCCTCGCCCTCGATCTGCTGAACACCAGATGGCAGGAGGACGGACGGCAGAAGGATCTGCTGGACACGCCAGGCGGCCTGCGAGTGTGGCTGGGCGGCCACGGACTGGCCGAACACTTCCCCGCGGACGCCGCGTCACTGGAGGCGGTCCGCGCCACCCGAAGCGCGCTGGCCGCGGCCGTCACCGAACCGGACTCGCCCGAGGCGGCCCGGCAGGTCGACGAGATCCTGGACCACGGCCGTATCCGGCCGACCCTGACTGCCGAAGGGCCCGGTGAGCACGCCGAGTTCGCGGATCCGGTCTGGGGTGCGGCGTGGACGGTCGCCCACGACTATCTGCGCCTGTTGGCCACGGTCCCGGATCGGATCAGGCTCTGCGACCAGCCGGACTGCATCCGGTACTTCCTCGACACATCCCGCAACGGCACCCGGCGTTGGTGCTCCATGGCCCTGTGCGGGAATCGTGCCAAGGTGGCCCGCCACTACGCCCGGAACCGCGAGTCTCGTGCGTGACCGGGGCGACACCGCTGCCGGACCACGCCCCGACCGACACCACGCTCGGAGTCCACGACCACATCGCCGACCCGAAGTCGGCGGCGCGGACCACCAGTTGCTTCGCCCCCGAGGGCGCGCACGCCATCCCCCCCGGGGCGAGGTGGGGACGCGGAGGGCACGGCCCGCGTTCCTGCGGACCGGCGGTGCCGGGCGGGTATCCGTCCGGCACCGCCGCCGATGTTCCGGTCCGCGACGTCAGGCGCGCGTGGCCGACATGTCGGTGTGCTCGGCCTCCCGTGACTCCTCGAACCGCTGCCGCAGTTGCGCCCTGCGGAGCTTGCCGATGCCGGTCTTGGGCACGTCTTCCTTGGTCACCGGCACGACGTGCGCGAGACCGACCCCAAAGGCCTCCGCCACCCGGCCCCGCACCAGCCCCTCGGCCTCGGCGGAGTCCACACCCTCGCGCGGATGGAAGAAGACCGCGAGCTCCTCCCCCTTCCCGCCCGCCGCGCTCACCGCGCACGCCACGGTGTACGAAGGCGCGACGCAGTCGAGTTCTTCCACCACAGCCTCGATCTCGTGACCGTGATAGGTGACGCCGTCGAGCTGGATGACGTCGTCGGCCCGCCCGGTCACCGTCAGGATCCCGTTCTGGACGTAGGCGAGATCGCCGGACTTGAACCAGCCGTCGGAGGTGAACGACTGCCGGTTCTGCTCGTCGTTGCGGTAGTAGCCGGAGGTCACGGTGGCGCCGGCGACCTGGAGCCGACCCGTGACACCGGGCGGCACCAGTTCGTTGCGCTCGTCCACCACCCGCAGCGAGGTGCCGGGCTGCGGCCGCCCCACGGGAACATAACGCTCGTCCCCGGCGTCGACAGCGGAGAACTCGCAGTCGGCCACCCCGGCGGAGGTCTCCGACATTCCCCAGCCCGGGTACATGGCGTCCGGCCGCAGTCCGAAGGGCGCGAGCACCTCCATGAAGCGGCGGACCACGCCGCTGCGGACAGCCTCACCGCCATTCATGATGTAGCGCACGCAGGACAGGTCCCAGGACTGCTCCTCGACCCTGTTCGCCTGGTCGTTGATGAGCCCGAAGGCGAAGTTCGGCGCCCAGGTGGTGTCCGAGCGGTGTCTGTCCATGGCGGTGAGCCAGCGCAGCGGGTCGTCGAGGACCCACTCGAAGCGGGCGTGCACCTGGTGGCAGCCGAGGTAGACGTCGCGGGCGTGGAACATGACCAGGCCGCCCACATGGTCCAGGGGCATCCAGTTGAAGGTGCGTGTCCGGTCGTTCAGCCGGTTCACCCGGGCAGTAGCCGCGGTGCGGCTGAGCACGTTGCGGTGGGTGAGCACCACGACCTTCGGCACGCCGGTGCTCCCCGAGGTCAACAGCCGCACGGCCGGATCATCGGCGTCGGCCCGGTGCCGGTTCCGATCGGGAGCGTGCGTGAGCAGGTCGCGGGTGGTCCCGAGCCACGCACCCTCCCAGCGCGGATCGGCCGTGACCTCCGGAGCCAGCCGCTGGTCGACTCCGGTGACGACCCGGGGCGCGCCGTAGCCGTCCCACACACGCCGCAGCAGTTCGGGGGCCGCCGCGCGTTGGTCGGCGGTGGCACCGGCGTTGACGGGCATCGGGACGAATCCACCCAGGACGCAGGCCCAGAAGGCGGTCAGCAGCTCGGGGTCGTCGGCCACCTGGAGGACGACGGTCTCCCCTGCGCGGACGCCCGCCGCGCGGAGGCCGGCGAGCATGCGCGCGGCGTCGTCCAGCAGCCGCCGGTACGTCGTTCCCTCCTCCCTGCCGTCCACGCCGATGAACCGGATGCTCTGCTCGGTGTCATCGTCGCGCTCCGCCGCCCGCACGAGCGCCTCGCCGAGGTCGGCCACCTCGGCGGGAACGGCGGGCCCGCCGTCGAGGAACGACGTGCCGCTCGCGGTCATCGCGATGTCGGAGGTCGTCATTTGGACTCGTCCCCCTTCGCGGTCGCCACGATCACCAAGGGGCCGCGCCCGTGGAACGGCACCGGTTCCTTGCGGAAGCCGCCGTACTCCGCGATGATCCGGAGCCCGGCGTCGGCCAGCAGCTCCCGCACCTCCGGACCGGTGAGGACCGCCTGGTCGAAGAAGTTGTCGTACATGGACACCTGGCCGTCGCGCTCGCGGACGAGCAGGGTCTCCTCGTTGCGCCAGTTCGCCGCGTGCGGGTTGATCGACTGACGGGCGAGCCGGGTGATCAGCACTCCGTCGTCACTGCGGTGGTGGGCCACCGTGTGCTGCTGAAAACCTTCCACGAAGTTCAGCAAATGGCCGAACTCCAGCACCACATGGCCGCCGGGCAGGAGTAGATCCCGCACCTTCCGCAGCACGTCGCGCAGCTCTGCGCGCGGCAGATAGTTGAGCGTCATGAAGATGCTGTAGATGAGATCGAAGCGGTCGTCGGTGGTGAAGGTCTCGGCCCGCTCGTGCACATACTCGACGCCCTCACCACCGACACCGCGTGCGTACGCGGTGAAACGGGCACTCTGGTCTGCTCCAAGGCACGTGAACCCCCGCGCGCCGAGCTCCCGGAGGTTGGTCCCCGTCCCGCAGCCCAGATCGAGGACGCGTCCGCCCGCCGGCGCGAGGGAGGACAGGAATTCCGTTTCCGCAGCAAGGTTGCGAAAATCGCCCCGCATGATCTCGTAGTACTCTCCGGGAAATTCGAAGCTGGTCAATGCATTGCCTTCCCGTAAGGGTTTGAATTAACTGAATGGAAACAGTGCATCGCACATCAGTCGGCGAGGGCCATCCCCCGGCTCTTGCGGAATTCCCGAGGCGTGATGCCGTACCGGTCCCTGAAGAGTCGGCTGAAGTGCGAGGCCCCGTAGAAACCCGAACGTTCACCGATCGCCGCGATGGAAAGATGGTCGAATCGTGGATCGGCCATCTCGGACCGGCAGCGTGCGAGCCTTTCGTCCCGGATCCAGCGGGCCGGGCTGGTGTTGTGCTCGTGGAAGATCTTCTGCAGGTAGCGCAGCGAGACGTTGTGCCGCTGGGCGACGACCGACGGGCAGAGGTCGGGATCGGCGAGCCGCTCCCTGATGAAGGCCTGGATGCTGAGCATCAGCGTCGGTCGGCCGGTCCCGGACTCCTCGACCATCGAGCGCAGTCGCTCCGAGAAGAGTGCCGCCGCGAGCCCGGCCACACTGCCGCCGAGCAGGTCGATGCCGGTGTCGACGTACTCTCCGTGCTGTTCGAGACCGATGAGCAGATCGGACAGCAGAGCCCCGAGGCCGTGCGACCCGTCCCACACCCTGGCGGTGAGCATCTCGGTGCCCTTCGCCGTCAGACCCAACAGGCGGCGCGGCATCATCAGCGTCACCACACGGAAGTTCTCCGTCATGATGACCTTGTACGGACGCGAACTGTCATAGCAGACGAGTTGCGCCCCGCGGGCCGTCGCGTGCTTCCCGTCCTGGAACACAGCTATCTCACCGACCAGGGGGCGGCATATGCTCAGATACCCTTCCTTGTGCGTGTCCAGCAGTCGGCCGGGTCTGATCATTTCGCGTGGACCCCCCTCGACAAGAAGGATCCGCACTTCGCCGAAGCGATTGCTGACCAGGGTTCCGCGTGGTTCTTCGTCATGGTCTCGGACGATCTGCACACAGTCATGGGACCGTGCGGTCACGTTGAATCGGATAACGGTCTTGGTTTCCGTACGAACGCCGACGCCTGCCATCGACCAATCCCCCGTCTAATAAGAATTCAGGGGCTTTCCTCACCACCCGACCGCGCCGCTACGACGCCGCAGCCACGAGGGATGTGGAGGTACCCCGTGCATCCGTTAGGCGAGCCCATTGGAACATACCCGGATGCTGGTTTTCTACAGCCCTTTCGAACACACGGTGTCGCTCACGACACACACCGTGGCGCCCATGTCCCGCGCTGGCTGCGCCGACGTGCCCGGGGCCGCCTCCCCGACCGGCCCGGTCGGGCCCCGGACAGAACGCAACTCAGCCATGGCTCGTGCGTGATTCGTCAATCGGGGTGGCCCCGGGCTCCCTAACGTCGGGCCGTGGTGGGCCGGTGGTGCGGTGGCCGACCCATGACGAGAGAACCGAGGCCGCACGCGACCGTGGCACTTCACAAGGAGAGCGATGACGAGGACGCCGTACCACGAGGGTGAGCAGGCCGTACAGCGGCGGGCGGGCGAAGGGCACCCGGGCTGGGGCACCCCCATGTTCGGCGATGTGATCGAGCCGCCGTTCGCCCGCTTCCTGGAGAGGCAGCAGATGCTCTTCCTGGGAGGTACCGACGCCGAGGGCGCCGTCTGGGCGTCCGTCGTCACCGGAGACGCCGGCTTCGTCGCCCCGGTCGACCGGCACCGCCTGGTGGTCGACGCCGTACCGGCTCCCGGTGACCCGCTGGACGACGTCTACACGACGGAGCAGGACATCGGCATCGTGGCGGTGGACCCGCACACCGCCCGCCGGATCAGGCTGAACGGAACAGCACGGCGGCACGGGGACGCGCTGCACTTCCGGGCCGGGCAGGTCCTGGGCAACTGTCCCAAGTACATCCAGCGCCGCGTCCTCGTGGACTCCCCCGGCGGCCGGGCCGCCGGTCCGGCCCCCGCCGAGACCCGCGACAGTCTCACCCCTGAGCAACAGCACCGGACAGCGCGGGCGGACACCTTCTTCATAGCCAGCCACTCCCCCGACCACGGCGCGGACGTCTCACACCGCGGCGGCACACCGGGCTTCGTGACGGCCGGCCCGCGTCGGCTCTCCTGGCCGGACTACGTCGGCAACTCCTTCTACATGACCCTGGGAAACATTCACCTCAACCCCGCCTGCGGCCTGCTCTTCCTGGACTGGGAACAGGGCCACACCCTCCAGCTCACCGGCACAGCCCGCGTCGACTGGGACCCGGGGCGCACCGCGGCACTGCCGGGCGCGCTGAGGTTCGTCGACTTCGACATCGAGCGGGTGGTCGAGATCCCTCACGCGACCCCGCTCCGCTGGGCCCTCGCCGCCCCCTCCCCCTTCAACCCTCCGCTCACTCGGACCCGCCCTTCCCATTGATCGCGTTCTCTTTCCCTCCCCACCACCCGCCGCGCTCTCGGCGGTGGTCGAGCTGGGTTCGGGCGCCCGCTCAGGCTTCTTGAAGGTGAGGTTGCAGGGCTGCTGCGGAGCCGCTGCAGGCATGCTGAAGGGCCGCGCCGGAGGCTGTGGCCATGACCACAACAACGGGCCCGAAGCCCGCTCCCGTACTCGCAACCACACCCGCACCCACACCCACCGCCCTGATCGCCCGCACAGCCCGACTGGTCGTCAACCTGGCGATCGCACTCGCCGTGATGACCGCAGCCCTCGTCATGGGTACCGGCACCAGTCACGCCGCCACCCGGGCCCAGATCGCCGCCATTGCCGAAGCGGAGGTCGGCAATGCGGAGAGCAACGGCTCGTGCCTGAAGTACGGGCCCTGCACCACCACACCCTGGTGTGCCTACTTCGCCTCCTGGGTGTGGAGATCCGCGGGCGTGTCCCCCGTGCCCACCACGGCTGTGGCCCGCGGAGTCGGGCTCTGGGGCCAGCAGCAAGGCCTCTTCAGCAGCCGGCCCGCGGGCGGAGTCGGCAACCCCGAGCCCGGTGACATCGCCGTCTACGGCGCACCCGCCAACGCCAGTGGCGGGCACGTCTCCATCGTCACGGCCGTCCACGCCGACGGCACGATCACCACCGTCGACGGCAACTACGGCGACAAGGTCGCCCGTCGCGTCATCGACCCGCGCACCGCGCGTTCGGGCGCCGACAGTCTGCTGATCTCCGGGTATGTGAAGCCCAAGGGAGCGGAGGCGCCGGGCGGTGATCTCCATGTGACGACGACGGTCGGCGGCCGGCCGTTCCACAACATGCGGTACGCGAACGGCTCCTGGAGCGGGGCGAACGTCTCCGACCCCAGTGGCGGCATCACCGACACGGCGGAGGCCGGCGCGTCCAACGGTGACATGCATGTGCTGACGGTGGCCGGCGGACAGCTGTTGCACACCCTCCGGTACGCCAACGGCTCCTGGAGCGGGGCCCAGGTGGCCGACGGCAACGGCGCCATCAGCAAGGTCGCCGCAGCCACCACCCCGGGCGGCGACCTCCACGTACTCACCCTCGTCCAGGGCAAGGTCTTCCACAACATCCGCTACGCGAACGGCTCCTGGAACGGCGCCCAGCTGGCCGACGGCAACGGCGCCATCAGCGAGATCGCGGCCGCCACCACCCCGGGCGGCGACCTCCACGTACTCACCCTCGTCCAGGGCAAGGTCTTCCACAACCTCCGGTACGCGAACGGCTCCTGGAGCGGAGCCGGGTTGGCCGACGGCAACGGCGCCGTCACCGACATCGCCGCCGCCGGGGTGTTCAACGGTGACGTACATGTCCTGACGCTGGTCGGCGGCCAGGTGTTCCACAACGCCCGGTACGCGAACGGTTCGTGGATCGGAGCGCAGCTGGCCGATGGCAGGGGCCTGGTCAGCAGGGTCGCGGCCGCCACCGCCCCGAACGGGGACCTGCACGTGCTGACGCTGGTCAGTGGCAAGGTGTTCCACGACATGCGGTACGTGAGCGGTGCGTGGAACGGGCCGCAGGTGGCCGACGGCAACGGCGCCGTCGACACGATCGCGGCCGCTGTCACCCCGCAGCGCTGACCTCCGCCGGGCGGTTCCAGCCCGCTGATCACTGACTCCCGCGGTGGCGGGCCGGTCCCTGACCGGCCCGCCACCGGGGCATGCGCGCGAGAGGGTACGGAAACTCTCGGCGCGAGCGGGGCCTATGCGTCGAGGTACCGGTGTCTGATGTCGGCAGGTGTGATGAGGAGTCGACCGTCGCGGACCTGCCATTCGGCCGTCCCCTCGACTTCGTGGCCGACCAGGAACAGGCCCTGGACGAGATCTCCGTCGGCGTCGGATGCGGGTATCCGGGCGATCGCCCTGATCTGGTCGGTGAACCAGTCCAGCGCCGAGTCCCGGATGTCGGCGCCGTAGAAGAGGTAGTGGGTCCAGTTCACATGCCGGCGCGGTGCACCCCATCCGTGGGTGTAGTGGTTGTCGTCGTGTCTGGCGATGATCTCCTGGACGGCGGCGAGTTGTGTCTCGTCGCACTCCAACCACCCTCTGACCGACACGTAGGCACCCATGAGCCTGTCCCCTCTCTCATCTCTCTCGTCTCTCTCGTCCTCAGGTCTTACTCCATCCGAGCGAACCGTGCCGTCGTCGGTGCACGGGGGTGGAAGGGCTGTCGTGCCGGTGGCGCATGGCTCCGGTGCGTCGAGGTTCCGCCCAGGGGCTGCCCGCCGTCGACGGCCCACCAGTCGTCGCCTGTTCGGGCAGGACGAAGCGACCGTCGAGGCGCAGGCCCGGGGGTGGGGATGCGACACCGTCCGCCACCACGAGACCCGGTTCACGCCGCCGTTCCCGTTGCAGGACACGCAGGCCTACACCATGGCCGGCGACGACATGATCGTCATTGAAGAGGACCCACGCCGAGCTACGCACCAACGGGCAGACCGTGTGGTTCACCGGCCACAGCCTGGGCGGTGCGCTCGCCATGCTCGCCGGTGCCCGTATGTGTACCGGTTCGTGAACAACAACGACATCGTCCCCGAGATGCCGCCCGCCCCCGCCTACGCGCACGTCGAGGCGCTGCGCTACATCGACTCCCGCGGCAAGGTCCGCGACACGATGCCGCTGATCGGCGGTCTCACCGACCGGGCCGCCGGTCTCCTGGCCGACCCGCTGGCGCCCGCGAGCGACGGGTCCGCGACCACTTCATGCAGAGCTACCTGACCGCGCTGGAGAAGAACCTCACCTGAGCCCCTGGGCGCTGCCTTACGGGGGGCTTGCGCGGTCGTGAGGACCGCGCAAGCCATCCGCGCAGGGACCGGCGGTCAGGACGACTGCGCGGTCTGGTAGAGGTTCTGCGCGTCGGCGCCGAAGTACGGCCCGTACATCCGGTTGGGCAGGAAGTTGTACTTGAAGCTGTTCACCGACGACAACAGGCCGGTGCCCGTGGACTCGTTGAACTGGGTGAACCAGGGGCCTCCGCTGGAGCCGCCGGTCATGTTGCAGTTCATGCCGTGGTCGTTGGAGAGCAGGAAGTCACGGTTGGTCGTTCCGCTGCAGTAGATGAACTTCTCCCCGTCGTACGGGGCGGCGGCGGGGAAGCCGAAGGCGTACATCGCCTTGTTGTAGCCGGTGTTGAAGGCCAGCCCCTGCCCGCCGACGACGTCCGTCAGCAGCTTCCCGTCCAGCGGGGCGACGACGGCCGCGCCGATGTCGTAGTTGATGTCCTCGCTCGCGGTCCACTGCGGAGTGGACAGTGTCTTCGTGGCACTCCACCTGCCGTACGGCGCCTGTCCGTCGTGGTATCCGGGCACGAAGACCCAGTTGGTGTGCCAGGAGCCCTCCAGCTTCACGCAGTGCCCGGCGGTGATGACGGTGCTCTTGTTGGAGCTGGTGACGGCGTTGCCGGAACACGAGGCCGTACGCCCCTGGTAGGTGAAGAAGACGCGTCCGGCCGTGGACACCACGGCCCCGCCGCCGCTCCAGGCTCCACCGCTGTGGGGGAAGGCCAGCACTCCCACGTCGTTCAGGGCGCCCGGAAGGGTCGGGGCGACCGTCTTCTCCTTGCCCTTGCCGACGGAGGGAGCCTTCACCCGGGATCGGTCCACGGTCGGCAGATCGAGCGGGGTGGCCTGACGCATCCGCTCGGCGGTCCAGAACGAGGCGGGGTCGGCCGCGGCCGTGGCAGCCCCGGCGGGCGACGCGAACACACCGGTGCCGAGCAACGCGGCGGCACCCAGCAGGGCGGCGAAGACGGGGCGGGACTTGCGCGGGGAGCGGGACGAGCGGCGTATGTCTCTCACGCGTACTCCTTGTGCGGTGGGGGACGAGGACGATCTCGCGCAACGCAGCGTGCCACCCCACCCGCGACTTGGACAGGTACACGTCACAATGGGCGCAAAATCTACCCCTTGAAGCCCGGGCCCGACCGCCCGCCCGTGGACCGCCCGTCGATCACCCCTACGTCGCGACGATCGGGGAAGTCGGGGCGATGGGGGCGATGGGGCACGTCCGTTGGAACTCACGTGGCGCCTTCCCGGGGATCTTAGCCCGCGGTCGGGAGATCGCCCGCAGGCGTCGCGGTCACCCGCCGATCACACAGGGAGGAGATATTGCTCCCTATATGCGAACAAGGAACTGCTCAGTGTCCCGTCGACGCCCCGCCCAACGCGCCGCCACCTGCTGGTGCGCGGTGTGACCGATGCGGCTGTCCTTACCGCCACGCCCGCGTCACGCCCCCCTGATCTCCCACGAAAAAAAGGGGGGGAGGGGCCGCTTCGACCTCCCCAGGTGTCACGGCCCCTCCCCGGCGGAATCCGCCTACCCGGAGACTCGCCCTTCATGCTCACGGAAACGGTCCACGCCCCTCGGTCGTCGCCCCCTGCCGCTCACTCGCTGTCGGGGAACTCGCCCGCGAACGCGCCGGCCATCCGCAGCCAGGGCTCCGCCTCGCCCGGACGCCCCTGACGCTGCAGGGTGCGCCCGAGCATCAGATGCGCGTAGTGCTCCACCGGATCACGCTGGACGATCACCCGCAACTGGTCCTCCGCGCGGCGCAGTTGCGCGGAGTGGTAGTAGGCGCGGGCCAGCAGCAGCCGGGGGCCCGTCTGCTCCGGGACCTCCTCGACCACGTCGACGAGGAGCTTCGCGGCACCGATGTAGTCCCGCGCGCCGAACAGCAGTTGGGCCCGCTCCCAGCGCTCGGCGGTGGTCTCCTCGTGCGGCACTCCGACGCCGTTGTCGAACAGGTGCAGCGCGCTGGCCCAACGGTCGGGCGCGACCCCGTCGGTGGCCGGGTACGCGTTGAAGTCGCCGGTCATGGTTCCCTACCTCCTTCTCCCGGACGCGTCTTCACACGGTCCGGAGTACGGCGTGCCGATGCTCGAACGGCACGCCGGACGCCGCCTGCCCACCGGCACATGCCGGGAGCCCTCGTGCAGCACACTGCCGCGCCCGGTTATTCCACATGGACGAGCACCCGGTAAGTCGGCTGGGACAGACAACACACCCTCCAGCCGGCGCAGCACGTCAGGCGTCACCGGGTGGGTGATGTCGGCGAATTCGTCGTGCCGCTCGTAGGAGGACCGGGGCGGCTCGTGGCGGTGGCGGACTGAGGGCCGCGTTCGGTGCGTCCGGCGGTGAGTCGGATGAGCAGGCATCGCGAGTGAGCCGGTATCTCCGGTGAGCCGGCGGTACGTGATGGCGCATCCGGCGCTCAGGACGCCTGAACCTCGTCGAAGAGGGCGAGGGCCTGGGCGGGGTCCGGGCTCACCAGGCGTTCCAGACCTGCCGTCGTGATCTTCGCCCACCTGGTGGCCCGCGTCCACATCCGTTCCTCGAAGGCGCGGACGGCCTCGTCCAGATCTCCGGGGCCGGCAGCGGCGGCGATGGCCTCGGCGAGTTCCGCGCCCTCCAGCATCGCGAGGTTGGCGCCCGCCCCCAGTGGGGGCATGAGATGCGCGGCGTCGCCCAGGAGCGTCACCCCGGGGACATGGGTCCAGGTGTGGGAGACGGGCAGGGTGTACAGGGGGCGGTGGACGAAGGCGGTGCCGTGCCGGAGGAGGTCGAGAACGGGATCGGCCCAGCCGTCGAACAGAGCCAGCAGGTCCGACCGTACGGCCTCGACGTCGGCCGGGTCCGGGTGCGCGTGCCGGTCCAGCGGCGCGCGGAACTGGGCGTACACCTTGACGTGGCCGCCGCTGTTGCGCTGGGCGACGAGGGCTCGGTTCGCACCGTGGACGGCCAGGGAACCGTCGCCGATCAACCGGGCGAGGTGGGGGTGGCGGGTGTCGACGTCGTCCAGGGAGGTCTCGACCGTGGTGACGCCCGTGTGGTGCGGGGTCACTGACGAGAGTGCCGGGCGGACCCGGGACCAGGCACCGTCCGCGCCGACCACGAGGTCGAACGTCTCCTGCCGCCCGTCTTCGAACGAGACCACGGCGCCGTCACCCGTCCCCGCGGCCACCTGCGTCACACCCCGCCCCCACCGGACGTCGAGAGGGCCGAGCAGCAGGTCACGCAGTTGCCCGCGGTCGATCTCGGGGTTGGCGCGGTCGTCCGGGCGGGGCCGCCAGTCACGCAGCACGGTCCCTGCCGGGTCCAGGATGCGCATGGCCTGCCCTTCGGGGCGGGACAGCGCCTCGAACTCCGCCAGCAACCCGGCCTTGTCCAGAGCGAGTTGGCCCAGCCCTTCGTGCAGGTCCAGCGTGCCGCCCGGCGGCCGGGCGTCGGGGCCGGGGTCGCGTTCGAAGAGGGCGACGGGATGATCATGGCGATGGAGGACGCGGGCGAGGGTCAGGCCGGCGGGACCGCTTCCGACCACTGCGATGCGATGTCTCATGTCGATACACTGTATTGACACGATGCAATGTATCGCAACAGTACGATGTGGCCATGACTGTGTGGGACCGACCGGAGCCGCCGACCCGCCCCGTGCCGCTCGACCGGGAGCGGATCGTCGCCGCCGCCGTCGCGCTGGCCGACGAGGGTGGGCTGGAGGCGGTGTCGTTGCGCAAGGTCGCCGGCCGGCTGGGCGCCGGGCCGATGCGGCTGTACGGGTTCATCTCCACCAAGGAGGAGCTGTTCGACCTCATGGTGGACGAGGTCCACGCCGAGATCCTCCCCGAGGAGCAGCCCGGCGACTGGCGGGAGGCGCTGAGCGTGCTCGCTCACCGCACCCGGCGGACCGCGCTGCGGCACGAATGGCTGGCCGACCTGCTCGGCGGCCGCCCGGCCCTGGGCCCGAACAGCCTCGCCGTGACCGAGGCCACGCTGGCCCCCCTCGACGGTCTCGCCGACATCGACACCGTCATGCGCGCCGTGGAGACGGTCAGCGCCTACTTCACCGGCGCGATCAGGCGCGAGGTGGCGAACCTGCGGGCCGAGCGCGCCACCGGCCTGTCCGAGCTCGACTGGCAGCGCGCCTCCGGCCCGCACGTGACGAAAATGCTGGCCACGGGCCGCTTCCCGGCGCTGGCCAAGGCCGTGTACGACGGCACGGACGTGGACGCCGAGACCTCCTTCGCGACCGGCCTCGACTGGGTCCTCGACGCCGTGGCCACCAAGCTCACCCCGCCCCCGGCGTGACGCCCGGCGCTCCGCACCGCTAGAAGTTGCCGCGCTTCTCCTGCTCGCGCTCGATCGCCTCGAAGAGGGCCTGGAAGTTGCCCTTGCCGAAGCCGAGGGAGCCGTGGCGTTCGATGAACTCGAAGAACACGGTGGGCCGGTCGCCGATCGGCTTGGTGAAGATCTGCAGCAGGTAGCCGTCCTCGTCGCGGTCGACGAGGATGCCGCGCGAGGCCAACTCCTCGATGGGGACGCGGACATGGCCGATGCGGGCGCGCAGCTCCGGGTCGGTGTAGTAGCTCTCCGGCGTGGCGAGGAACTCGATGCCCTTGGCCCGCAGCACATCGACGGTCCTGATGATGTCGTTGGTGGCGAGGGCGAGGTGCTGGGCGCCGGGGCCGCGGTAGAAGTCGAGGTACTCGTCGATCTGGGAGCGCTTCTTCGCGATCGCCGGCTCGTTGAGCGGGAACTTCACCCGGTGGTTCCCGCTGGCGACGACCTTGCTCATCAGCGCCGAGTACTCGGTGGCGATGTCGTCGCCGATGAACTCGGCCATGTTGGTGAAGCCCATGACGCGGTTGTAGAAGTCGACCCACTCGTCCATGTGCCCGAGTTCCACGTTGCCCACGACGTGGTCGAGTGCCTGGAAGACGCGCTTGGGCTCGTTCTCGGGCTTCACGTAGCCCGAGGTCCGGGCCACGTATCCGGGCAGATAGGGGCCGGTGTAGCGGGAGCGGTCCACCAGGGTGTGGCGGGTCTCGCCGTACGTGGCGATGGCCGCCGTCCGGACGGTGCCGTGTTCGTCGGTGCTGTCGTGCGGTTCCTCCAGCACGGTCGCGCCCTGTGCGCGGGCGTGCTCGACGCACTTGTCGACGTCGGGCACCTCCAGCGCGATGTCGATCACGCCGTCGCCGTGGCGGCGGTGGTGGTCCAGCAGCGGGCTGTCGGGGTCGACGCCGCCCTTGAGCACGAAGCGGATCGCCCCGGAGCGGAGCACGAACGCGTGGTGGTCGCGGTTGCCGGTCTCCGGGCCGGAGTAGGCGACCAGCTCCATCCCGAAGACCGTCTGGAAGTACAGCGCGGACTGTGTCGCGTTGCCCACCGCCCAGACCACCGCGTCCCATCCGGTCACCGGGAAGGGGTCGCCCGCGGCGTCGTACTCGACGAGCCCGACCAGCTGCTTGAGCTGCTGCAGGTCGAGGTCCGCAAGCCGTTCCTGGCT
The DNA here is from genome assembly GCF_036322545.1 of Streptomyces sp. SP18BB07. Lineage (NCBI taxonomy): Bacteria > Bacillati > Actinomycetota > Actinomycetes > Kitasatosporales > Streptomycetaceae > Streptomyces > Streptomyces sp. SP18BB07. Next base: position 94,146 of record NZ_JAQYWT010000226.1, on the reverse strand, counting down.
CGTGAGGGTCTGATCGATGCTCATGCGTCATCCCTTTCGGTGTGCCTGCCTGCCGGCGCGTGGCGGTAGAACACACCGGCTCCCCCGGCCTGCACAAGAGTCACCTTCCGAGCTGCTCAAGCTGCTCAGTTTGTCTCCCTTCTGCGGGCTTCACCTGGACAATCTGTCCAGTCGCGTGGCCGCCTCCTTCACCTGTGCGGCGACCGAGCCGATGTCGAACGTGTGCATGGCCACCACGCCGACCGAGGCGCCCACCGCGCCGGGCACCTCGAACCCCACCGCGATGCCGGTGGCGCCCTGCTGCAGTTGTCCCGAGGTGACGCTGTAGCCCGACTCCCTGGCGCGCGCGACCTCTTCGGGCTCGTCGGGCCGGGGCGGCTGCAACGCGAGGATGGCGATCCCGTTCGCCCCTCGCTCCAGCGGATGCCGGACGCCGATGCGGTAGCCCACCTGGACGGGACCGTGCTGCACGGCCGGCTGCGCACCCGCCACGGGAACGCACTCCCCCGCCCCGTGCGCCACCGTCAGGAAAGCGGAGGTGCCGGTGCCGTCGGCGAGTTCCTGCAGAACCGGCTGGGCCGCCAGGACCAGCTGCTGCTGGAACCGCCCCGCCAGCGTCGCGGCTCCGGCACCGAGCCGCACGCGCTTGCCCTGCCGGGAGACCAGCGCGTGCTCCTCCAGCGTCCGCACGATCCGGTACGCGATGGCCCGGTCGATCCCCAACCGCGCCGCCAGGTCCGCCACCGTCAGACCGTCGGCCGTCAGCGAGATCAGGTCCAGAGCCCGAAGCCCACGATCCAGGCCTTGCAGGGTGGCCATCGACACCTCCGAGAGAACCGACAGAGCTTCTTCGGGCGCCACGTTAGGGCACGTCAGACGCGCAGGCGGTGCCCGGGAGCGCGGGCGGAACCTTGACTGGGCCGTCGCCCCGGACCTACCGTCCGCTTGTCGCTTCGAACGCACAAACATGTGCGCTGAGCGCACAAAGGAGAGGGACTTGCCGTACTACCACCGGGCGGGCGCGGTTCCGCCGAAACGCCACACCCAGCACCGGGACCCGGACGGGAACCTCTACTACGAGGAGCTGATGGGCGAGGAGGGTTTCTCCTCGGACTCCTCGCTGCTCTACCACCGGCACATTCCGTCGGCGGTGCGGGAGTTCCGCGTGTGGGACCTCGGCGACCAGTCCCTGACCCCCAACCACCCCTTGATCCCCCGCCACCTCTCCACGCACAAGCTGTTCGCGGACGGCGGGTCCGGCATCGACGCGGTGACCGGTCGCAGGCTGCTGCTGGGCAACGAGGACGTACGGCTGGCGTACGTCGTGGCCGACACGGTCAGCCCCTACTACCGCAACGCCATCGGCGACGAGTGCCTCTACGTCGAGGACGGCCGGGCCCGCGTGGAGACGGTCTTCGGTGACCTGGAGATCGGAGACGGGGACTATGTGATCGTCCCCCGGGCGACCACGTACCGGATCGTCCCGGACGGGCCCGTACGGATCTACGCGATCGAGGCCAACTCGCACATGGGGCCCGCGCGGCGCTACCTGTCCAGGCACGGCCAGCTCCTGGAGCACGCGCCCTACTGCGAGCGCGACCTCCGCCTCCCGGATGGGCCCAAGCCCGTCGACGGCGAGAACGTCGAGGTGTACATCAAGCATCGGGGACCGGGCGGCGTCGTGGGCACCGTCCACACGCTGCCGCACCACCCCTTCGACGTCGTCGGCTGGGACGGTTGTCTGTACCCGTACGTGTTCAACATCCGTGACTTCGAACCGATCACGGGCCGGGTCCACCAGCCCCCGCCGGCGCACCAGGTCTTCGAGGGCCACAACTTCGTGATCTGCAACTTCGTCCCGCGCAAGGTGGACTACCACCCGCTGTCCGTGCCGGTGCCGTACTACCACTCCAACGTCGACTCCGACGAGGTGATGTTCTACTGCGGCGGGGACTACGAGGCCCGCAAGGGCTCCGGGATCGGACAGGGCTCGATCTCCCTGCACCCCGGCGGCCATCCCCACGGCCCCCAACCGGGCGCGATGGAACGGTCGATCGGGGCGGAGTTCTTCGACGAACTCGCGGTCATGGTCGACACCTTCCGTCCCCTCCAGCTCGGGGAGGCCGCCCGCGCGACGGACGACGGAACGTACGTCTACTCCTGGGAGCAGAACCGATGAGCGCCCCACGCCCACCGGAGATCCCCCCGCTACTCGCCGGCCTGTTCGACGACGCGGCGGTCTTCCCGCCCGGCAACCTGCCCCTTGAGGAGGCCGTCCAGGCCCACGTGGCGCACAAGCAGAGCGCCCATGCCCGGCTGGTCGGCGCGTTCGTCCTCGCCGCGCAGGACCTCGACCGGCTGGCCGGGCTGACCGCAGGCCTCCCCGCGGGCTCGTTCGACCTCTCCGTGACCGTGCCGCTGTCGGGTGTCTCCGACGCCCTCACCGCCGCGCGCCGGATCCCGGCCGTACGGCTCGTCGGGGTGGAGGTCGCCGTCCCGGACGGAGTCGCCGCCGGCACGGTCGTACCCGCCCTGACCGAGGCGATCGACGACGACACCGATCTCACCGTCCACGTCGAAGTGCCGCGCGACGCCCGGCGCGAGGCGCTGCTCGCCGCACTCGCCGGGACCCCTTACCTGGCCAAGTTCCGCACTGGAGGCATACGCGCCGACCTCCACCCCGACGAGCGCGAACTCGCCGCGTCCGTCCTGGCCGCGACACGGTCCGGGGTGGCGTTCAAGGCGACCGCGGGGCTGCACCACGCGCTGCGCAACACCGACCCGAAGACCGGCTTCGAACAACACGGGTTCCTCAACCTGCTCGTCACCACCGACGCCGCCCTCCGGGGCGCCGAGGAGGCGGAGCTGGTCCGGCTGCTGGCCGACCGTGACAGCGACCGGGTCGCCGCGCGGGTGCGCTCCCTGTCGCCCCGGGTCCGTGACCTGTTCCGCTCCTTCGGCACCTGCTCCCTCGCCGAACCCGCCGTCGAGGCGGCCCAGTTGGGTCTGCTGCCCGCCACGACGACCGCCGACCTGACCGAGGTGTCCGCATGACCAGCACCACCCAGTTGACCGTCCCGGCCGAGTCGCTGTTCGGCCTGGCCAATCTGCCCTACGGCGTCTACTCGGTGCCCGGCCACGCACCCCGCGTGGCGACCCGCTACGGCGACCATGTCATCGATCTGGCCCTGCTACTGGACGACGACGTCTTCGCCCGACCGAGCCTCAACGCCTTCATGGCGCGGGGCCACGCCGACTGGATGGAGACCCGGGCCGAGATCACCGAGCGGCTCCGGGGCGAGATCCCCGCCGAGGCCGTCCATGGGCTGGGCTCGGTGACCCTGCACCTGCCGTTCGAGGTCGCCGACTACGTCGACTTCTACGCCTCCGAACACCACGCCTCGAACCTGGGCCGGCTCTTCCGGCCCGACAACCCCGACCCGCTGATGCCGAACTGGAAGCACCTTCCGGTCGGTTACCACGGCCGGGCCGCCTCCGTCGTCGTCTCAGGCACCGACATCGTCCGGCCCTTCGGGCAGCGCAAGGGCCCCCAGGACCCCGCTCCGGTCTTCGGGCCCTCGACCCGCCTCGACATCGAGGCCGAGCTCGGCTTCGTCCTCGGGACCGGCAACGCCATGGGCGAGTCCATCGCCGCCGAGGACGCCGAGCGGCACATCTTCGGGGTGGTGCTCTTCAACGACTGGTCCGCGCGCGACATCCAGGCCTGGGAGTACGTCCCGCTCGGCCCCAACCTGGGCAAGTCGTTCGCCTCGACGATCTCGCCGTGGGTGGTGCCGCTGCTCGCGCTGGACGCCGCCCGGGTCCCGGTCCCGCCGCAGGAGCCGGCCGTGCTGCCGTATCTGCGGATGGAGCGGCCGTGGGGCCTCGATGTCGACCTCACCGTCGCCTGGAACGGTCAGGTGGTCTCCCGGCCGCCGTACTCCGCCATGTACTGGTCGCCCGCCCAGATGCTGGCGCACCAGACCGTCAACGGCGCCCCCTCACGAACCGGCGACCTGTTCGCCTCCGGCACCGTCTCGGGCCCGGAGAAGGAGCAGCGCGGTGCCTTCATCGAACTGACCTGGGGCGGCCGGGAGCCCGTCACCGTCAACGGTCGGCAGCGCACGTTTCTGGAGGACGGGGACGAGGTCGTCCTGACCGCCACCGCCCCGGGTGCCGACGGAACCCGGATCGGCTTCGGCAAGGCCCGCGGCCGGATCACCGGCGGAAAACGCAAGGGGTACTGAGCAGGACTGCGGAAAGGAGGGAATTCCTCGCACGTTTGTCATGCGAGGGGCGCCCTGCGTGTTTCGTGGCGGTGCCGTCCGCGGTGCGCGACCATACGGACGCCGAGATCACCTTCATCGGCATGGTGCGCGGAAACACCGAGACAGAAAGTAGGACGACGTGTCCGGCAGCGAAAGCGAAAACCCGGCAATCGCCTCCCCCACCCCCACGCCGACTCGGCCCAGGACGAACCGGGACTGGTGGCCGAATCAGCTGGACCTTCAAATTCTCCACCAGCACTCGTCCCGCTCGAACCCCCTGGACGAGGACTTCGACTACGCGGCCGAGTTCGCGACCCTCGACGTCGACGCGCTGAAGCAGGACGTCTTCGACGTGATGACGACGTCGCAGGACTGGTGGCCCGCCGACTACGGCCACTACGGACCGCTCTTCATCCGGATGAGCTGGCACGCCGCGGGCACGTACCGCATCGCCGACGGCCGGGGCGGAGGCGGCAGCGGCGCCCAGCGCTTCGCCCCCCTCAACAGTTGGCCGGACAACGCGAGTCTCGACAAGGCACGCCGTTTGCTGTGGCCGGTGAAACAGAAGTACGGACTGAAAATCTCCTGGGCCGACCTTCTGGTTTTCGCCGGTAACTGCGCCATGGAATCGATGGGGTTCAAGACGTTCGGGTTCGGATTCGGGCGAGAGGACATCTGGGAACCCGAGGAAATCTTCTGGGGGCCCGAGGACATCTGGCTCGGGGACGAGCGTTACAGCGGCGACAGGGAACTCGCCGCTCCCTTCGGTGCCGTGCAGATGGGACTGATCTACGTCAATCCGGAGGGGCCGAACGGAAATCCGGATCCGCTGGCCGCCGCGCGGGACATTCGTGAGACGTTCGGGCGCATGGCGATGAACGACGAGGAGACGGTCGCACTCATCGTCGGCGGCCACACGTTCGGCAAGTGCCACGGCGCGGTCGATCCCGAGCACATCGGCCCCGAACCCGAGGCCGCGCCCGTCGAGCAGCAGGGTCTCGGCTGGCGGAACAGATACGGCACCGGCAAGGGCTCCGACACGCTCACCAGTGGCCTCGAAGGCGCGTGGACGTCCGCGCCGACCCGGTGGGACAACGGCTACTTGGACAACCTGTTCGGGTACGAATGGGAGCTGACGACGAGCCCGGCGGGTGCCAAGCAGTGGACGCCCACGGATCCCGCGGCCCGGGGCACGGTGCCCGACGCCCATGATCCGTCGCGCAGTCACGCTCCCATGATGCTGACGACGGACCTCGCACTGAAGGTGGATCCCGTCTACGGCCCGATCTCCAAGAGCTTCCACGAGAACCCGGAGAGGCTCGCGGACGCCTTCGCCAAGGCGTGGTACAAGCTGTTGCACCGTGACATGGGGCCCGTCGCGCGGTACCTCGGCCCGTGGGTCCCCGAGCCGCAGCTGTGGCAGGACCCCGCCCCCGAGGTCGATCACGAACTGGTCGGAGACGCGGACATCGCCGCGCTGAAGAGCGTGATCCTCGCCTCGGGGCTGTCCGTCTCCCAACTGGTCGCCACCGCCTGGGCGTCCGCGGCGAGCTTCCGCGGCACCGACAAGCGGGGCGGGGCCAACGGGGCACGGATCCGGCTCGCGCCGCAACGGGACTGGGAGGTCAACCAACTGCCCGAGGTGGCGGAGGTGTTGCAGAGGCTGGAGCGAATCCGGGAGGACTTCGCCCGCTCGCAGACCGGCGGTACCAGGATCTCGCTCGCCGATCTGATCGTCCTCGGCGGATGCGCGGCCGTCGAGCAGGCCGCGAGGAATGCCGGGCACGCCGTCACCGTCCCGTTCGCGCCGGGGCGCACGGACGCCTCGCAGGAACAGACCGACGTGGAGGCGTTCGCCGTGCTCGAACCCCGGGCCGACGGGTTCCGGAACTACCTCCGGGCGGGAGAGAAGCTGTCGCCGGAGACCCTGCTGCTGGACCGCGCCAACCTGTTGACGCTGACGGCTCCCGAGATGACGGTGCTGATCGGCGGCATGCGGGTCCTCGACACGGGCTTCGCGCGATCCCCGCACGGTGTCTTCACCCACCGGCCGGAGACGTTGACCAACGACTTCTTCGTCAACCTGCTGGACATGGGCACCGAGTGGAAGGCGTCGACTTCGGACGAGAACGTGTTCGAGGGCCGGGACAGCGCCACGGGCGAACCCAAGTGGACCGCCACCGCGGTCGACCTGGTCTTCGGTTCGCACTCCCAGCTCCGAGCGCTGTCGGAGGTCTACGCGGCGCAGGACGCGGGCCGCAAGTTCGTACGGGACTTCGTGGCCGCGTGGGACAAGGTGATGAACCTCGACCGGTTCGACCTGGCCTGAGCGGAGGTCCCGGGGGGGGTGAGGCCCCCCGGGACGCCCTCAAGCCCCGCCCGTCAGTTCTCCTGGAGCACGGAGAGGACGTTCCCGGCGGGGTCGGTGAACCAGGCGATCGCCGCGGGACCTCCGTCGCCGACCCGGACGATGCCCTTCTCGTCGTGGTCGAACTCGGGATAGCGCTCCAGGCTCACGCCGCGCCGCTCCAGTTCGTCGACGGCGGACTCGATGTCGTCGACGGGGAAGTTGAGCAGCGTGAAGGTCGCGGGGGTGTGCGTCTCCTTCGGGTAGACGAAGACCCGCGCGCCGCTGCCCAGTGTGAGGGTCAGCATCCGCATGTCGCCCTGCCCGCTCTCCTCCACCCGCAGACCGAGCGTCTCACCGTAGAACCGGCGGGCCTCGCCGAGGTCGTCGACCGCGAAGCCGCTGAACGCCTGAGTCTGTCCGAACATGTTGTGTGCCTCCTTCATGCGTGGGCCGTCCCGAGAACGTCAGGGCACACCACGCCGGCCAAGGTCGCGGGCGCGCCACGCGATCGGCGTCCGGATGGTCGCGCGCCCTTCACCCGCGCGAAGCGACGGTCGACCACCGGCGGCGCACAAGGGCACCGGCCGTCCTTACGCAACACGAGTGAATCCGCTGACTTCCCCGCTCGGTTCGGGCGTGAGTTTCGTACGGTCTGTGTCGGGATCCGGCGGCCGTGGGGAGGGTGGATGCTGTTGTCCCTCGGACCGTCCGTCGGCTGCTTGGTGCTGACCCTCTCCCTCGCGCTCCGGGCCTGGGGCACGTGCGGGCGGGTGCGGACCCGTCTGCTTCTGGTGGCGGGTTCCGCGATCGCCGGAGGCGTCTACCGGGCCTCCCTCGTCGCGCTGTCGACCCCACCGCAACCGGCCCCGGACGCACCGGGGTTGACCGATCTGGCGGTGACCGCCGGGGTGACGGTCACGGTCGGGCTGGGGATGGCCGGTCTGGTGATGGCGGCCGATGCCGGTACGGGGTGGCAGGCGTGGCTGCGGCGCGTGCTCGACGGGGCCGTCATGGCGGGGGCGGTGTTCATGGCGGGGTGGGTGCTTTGGGGCCGGTCCGGTGACGGCTGGCGGCCGGAGACGGGGATGCTCGGCGTCCTGTGGGCCTCGGAGGTCGTGTTCCTCGGTTTTCTGCTCGCCCTGCGACGTCTCGTCCGGGGCGACCAGCAGGCCACCTTGTGGACGGCGATCGTCGGGGTCTTCCTCATGCTGATCGGCGACACCCTGCGCCTGTCGCGGGTCGGTGCACCCGGCGACGAGGCGCTTTCCTCCCTGGCCGACGTCTGCGACACCGTGGGCCTGCTGGTCGTCGCTGTCGGCCCCTGGGTGCCCGGCGGGGCCAGCGTCCTGGGAGCAGGCCGGCCGATGTTGCGATCGGGCATGGAGGGCACCGCGGCGTTCATCCCGCTGACCGTCTGCACGGTGTCGGCGCTGGGTTACGCGCTGGCGCCGCTGGCCGACGACCCGGTACCGCTGTTGGTGGGCGGCATGGCACTCCTGGGCCTCTGGGCCCGCCGGATCTGCCTGCCGAGCGAGACCACCGGCAAGGACGACTGAGCGGTGCGGCGGTGCCGTTCCGTGCCCGGACGACGTACCGTCCGGGACACGGAACGCACCTCGCGTTTCAGCGCGACGTGGTGGCCATGGCCTGGGTCGGTGTGTCGAGGGAGTCGAGGCCACGCAGGATGTCCTCGACCCGCTGCTTGGCGTCGCCGAAGAGCATCCGGGTGTTCTCACGGAAGAACAGCGGGTTCTGCACGCCCGCGTAACCGACGGCCATGGACCGCTTGAAGACCACCACCTGGCCCGCCTCCCACACGTGCAACACCGGCATGCCGGCGATGGGGCTCGCCGGATTGTCGATCGCGGCCGGGTTGACGGTGTCGTTGGCGCCGATGACCAGGACCACCGAGGTGGCGGGGAAGTCGTCGTTGATCTCGTCCATTTCGAGGACGATGTCGTAGGGCACGTTGGCCTCGGCCAGCAGCACGTTCATGTGGCCGGGCAGCCGGCCCGCGACCGGATGGATACCGAAGCGCACCTCCACACCGCGCTCACGCAGCCTGCGCGCCAGCTCGGCCACCGGGTACTGGGCCTGCGCGACCGCCATGCCGTAGCCGGGCGCGATGATCACCGAGGTGGCGTCCCGCAGCAGTGCGGCGGTCTCCTCGGCGTCGATCTCCCGGTGCTCGCCCTGCTCACCATGCTCGCCGTCCTCGGCGGGGGTGCCGAAGCCGCCGGCGATCACCGAGAGGAACGAGCGGTTCATCGCCTTGCACATGATGTACGAGAGATAGGCGCCGGAGGAGCCGACCAGCGCGCCGGTGACGATGAGCAGGTCGTTGGCGAGCAGGAACCCCGAGGCCGCCGCGGCCCAGCCGGAGTAGCTGTTGAGCATGGAGACCACCACCGGCATGTCACCGCCGCCGATGGAGGCGACCAGGTGTGCACCCAGGGCGAGGGCGACCACGGTGACCGCGATGAGCAGGCCCATGCCGGGCCGGGCCACGAAGGCGATGGTGAGCCCGACGAAGGCGACGAGCGCGCCGATGTTGAGGATGTGTTTGCCGGGCAGCGTCAGGGGGCGGGAGTCGATGCGGGCCGCGAGTTTGAGGTAGGCGACGACGGAGCCGGTGAAGGTGACGGCGCCGATGAACACGCCGATGAACACCTCGGCGTGGTGGATGCCGAGCAGGGATCCGGTGAGTTCGGCGTCGACGTCGAGGTAGCCGTTCCAGCCGACGAACACGGCGGCGAGGCCGACGAGGCTGTGCATGATGGCGATCAGCTCGGGCATGCCGGTCATCTCCACGACCCGGGCGCGCCACAGTCCGATGCCCGCGCCGAGCGCGGTGGCGACGGCGATCAGGACGAGACCGGTGGCGGTGATGCTGCGGGAGGCGAGCCCGATGGTGGCGGCCAGGGCGATGACCATGCCCGTGATGCCCCAGACGACTCCTGAGCGGGACGTCCGGTGCTGGGAGAGACCCGCGAGGCTGAGGATGAACAGCAGCGCGGCGACGACGTAGGCGGCCTGGGCGGCCGTGACGGTGGTCATCCCTGATCAGCCCTTCGAGAACATGCCGAGCATGCGGCGCGTGACGGCGAATCCGCCGAAGATGTTGATGCTCGCCAGCAGGATCGCCGCGAACGACAGCACGGTCACCGCCGTGTTCCCGTGCCCGATCTGCAGCAGCGCTCCGACCACGACGATCCCGGAGATGGCGTTCGTGACCGACATCAGCGGCGTGTGCAGCGCGTGGTGCACCTGACCGATGACGTAGAAACCGATGACGATCGCCAGCACGAACACCGTGAAGTGGCCGATGAGTTCGCTCGGTGAGAACGCGGACACCAGGAACAGGGCGAGCGCTCCGGAGCCGACGAGGGCGTAGGCGGACCAGGCCGGGCGCGCCGGCTTCGCCGCCGTCCCGGAGGAGGACGGCGTCACGGGGTTCGGTCCTTCGTCAGGGGCCGTGGCGGGCGCGGCCGACACCTGGACCGGGGGCGGGGGCCAGGTCTTCTCCCCGTCGCGGACCACGGTCATCGACCGCTGCACCACGTCGTCGAAGTCGAGGACGAGGCGGCCGTCCTTGCCAGGGGTGAGCAGCGTCATCAGGTTGACGAGATTGGTGCCGTACAGCTGTGAGGCCTGGGCGGGAAGCCGACCGGGCAGGTCCGTATAGCCGATGATCGTCACATCGTTGTCCGTGACGACGGCCTTGCCCGCGACCGTCCCCTCGACATTGCCGCCCTGCGCCGCCGCCATGTCGACGATCACACTGCCGGGCTTCATGCGCGCGACATCGGCAGCCTTGATCAGCCTCGGTGCGGGCCGGCCCGGGATGAGCGCGGTGGTGATGATGATGTCGACGTCGGCCACCTGCTCGGCATACAGCCGCTCGGCCAGCCGGTTGTAGTCGTCCGAGGTGGCCCTGGCGTAGCCGTCGGTGCTCACCTCCTGCGCGGCGGAGACGGTGAGGAACTCGCCGCCCAGGGAGCGGACCTGCTCGGCGACCTCGGGTCGGGGGTCGGTGGCGCGGACCACCGCACCGAGACTGCGGGCCGCGCCGATCGCCGCCAGTCCGGCGACCCCGGCACCGGCCACCAGCACCTTGGCGGGCGGCACCTTCCCGGCGGCGGTCACCTGCCCGGTGAAGAAGCGGCCGAAGGCGTGCGCCGCCTCGAGCACGGCCCGGTAACCGGCGATGTTCGCCATCGAACTGAGGACGTCCAGCGACTGGGCCCGGGAGATGCGGGGCACGGCATCCATGGCGAGCACGGTGATCGGCCGCCGGGCCAGCTCCTCGACCAGTGCCGGGTTGAGCGCCGGGCTGATCAGCGCGATCAGCGTGGCCCCGTCACGCAGGCGGCCGATCTCCTCGCCGGAGGGGCCGTTCACCTTGAGCACGATCTCCGCCGCCCAGGGGTCGCCGAGCCGGGCACCGGCCTCCTCGTATGCGGCGTCGGAGAACCGGGACGACTCCCCCGCCCCCGGCTCGACCACCACGTCGTACCCGAGCGCGACGAGTCGGCCCACGGTCGTCGGGGTCGCCGCCACCCTGGTCTCGCCCGCGGTGGACTCGGCCGGGACGCCGATGCTCTGGGGTTCGGGTTCCTCTTGGACCATCCTGTGTCTCTCTTCCCGTGGACGTCGTGGTGTCGGGCCTCTCCGCCCGGCGCTGGGTCTGCTTGTCCGTTCATCGGTGCTCATGCCTGGGCGCCCGCCCCTGTGGTTCCTGTTCCCCCTCGCGGACCCCACTTGTTGACCCATGCCCCGTGAGTACGAGGTGGATACGAGGCGGGGGCACTCAATCGCCGCTCGGCAGCCGAGGCCGATGCCGCCGTGGGGCGGGGCGGGGTGGCGGGACGGGGGCGGGGGCGGGGGCGTGAGGACGCTGTGGAGGAGGACGAGGAGTGCCATGGCCCAGGCCGGTCCGCCAGGGGCTCCACCAGGCGTAAGCCGTCCGAGGACCCGCGAGGATTATCCCGCTCCCGCTCCCGCGTGCGGTGGCAGCCGTACATCCCGGGGCCAGCCGTTCAGGCGGGTGAACTGGCGCATGAAGCGCTCGCAGCGTGCGGGGAAGTCGTCGCCCCGGTCGCGCAGCCGAGTGAGCTCGATCATCCGCGCGGGGTCGGACTCGGCCGATTCGAGCATGGAGATCTCGGCACCGAACTCGCCACCGCCCAGGCTGCCCGCGGCCAGCGCGAGGGCCGTCGCGGTCACGACGCCGACGCATGTCCTCGTGGGACTGAACACCGCGTGCACCGGTTCGCGATGCTCCTGCCGGGCTTCCTGGTCCGCCGGCTCGCAGGGGTCCCACATGATCAGTCCGACCGTGTCCTGCGCACCGGCGACGCGGAAGGCGAGGTCCCGTTCGGTCGGGGAGCCGGCGCCGCATGCGCCGACCAGCACGGCGCCCAGTTCCCGGGGCCCGAGACGCCGACCCTCGTCGACGAGACACCCCTGATCGAAAACGCGGTCGGCGATCACGTGGATGACGGGGAGCGTTCCCATACCGAGCAACCGCGCCAACGTCTCCCGAGCGGTGGCGACGAGCCCGTCCACGGGCACGGGAACGCGCATCGTTGCCACGAGGTCGACAGACATGCCGACGAAGATAGCCGCTCGCGCCGGACTCGACGGGCGTCGAAGCCCGCCCGGTCACTCGTGCGGGACGACCGCGACGGGGCAGCGTACGTGGTGGATGGCCGCGTGGGCCACGTGATCCAGATGGTGGGTCATACCGTGCTGGTGCACACGCCGTCCGACCACCAGCAACGCGGCACCCTCGGCGGCGTGCACGACGGCCTTGGCGGGGCTCGCGAGACGGATGCTGTCCTCCACCTCCACCTGCGGGTACTTCTCGCGCCATGGCTTGAGCGCCTTGCCCAGCTTCTCCCGCGCGTCCTTGGTCAGCTCCTCGCTGACTCCGTGGTCCACCCCCCAGGGCATGCGCGCGTGGAACGGCACGCTGCGCCCGTGGACGGCGAGCAGGGGGAGGTCCCGGGCGGCGGCGCTGTGGAACGCGAAGTCGAGCAGGTCGTCACCGGATCCGTGCAGATCCATCGCCACGACGACCCTGTCGCCCGGGGTGGCGACCGGCTGCTCCTTGGTCGGGTCCGCGCGGACCAGGGTCACGGGCCGCCGGGCCCGTGCCACGACCGCCATGCTGACGTCACCCATGAAATAGCTCTCGGTGGATCCCAGCCGCCGTGAACCCAGCACCAGCATCTCGGAGTCCGAGGCGGCCCGGAGCAGCGCCTCCTGCGCGTCGTCGGCCACCAGACTGCCGACGACGGAGAGTCCCGGATGGCGTGCGCTCAGCTCTGTCTGCGCGGTGTGCACCAGGCGCTTCGCCCAGTAGTTCTGGTCGACCTCGGTTGGGGCGCCGGGCGGTTCCGGCGCCAGCAGCGGCCACGCGTGCAGCAGCCGCAGGGTGAGCCTGCGCTTCTCGGCCTCCTCGGCGGCCCACCGGGCCGCGGCGAGGCTCTCGGGTGAGCCGTCCAGGCCCACGGTGACTACTTGTTCCATGGCGGCGGCCTCCGTCTCGTACGAAGCTCGGTGCGCCGGTGACGGGCGGCGAGGGCGCCCGTCGGTCCTCTGGCCCGGACCTCGCCGACGTGCCGGGCGGCTGCTGCGTTCCCTCCTTCGAGAACTACCCCAATCCGCTCGGCCTCGCATGTGGACCGGATGGCGTACGAGGCCGGTACCTGATCGTGCTCGCCCTCACCGGGGTCGCGGCGGAGTTCACCGAGGACGCCACCCAGGGTCGGTCCGACGGGGTCAGTGGGATCGTGTCCGGTAGCGGCTGCGGAACTCGGCCAGTAGTTCGTCGGTCACCTGTGCCCCGGCGCTGACCGCGGCGTGGACGTCGCGGAAGTAGTTCTCGTACCCGGCGGGGGTGTAGAGGCACAGGGCGCGGACGCGGGCCGGGCCCGCGTTGCGGAAGCCGTGCGGTGTGCCGCGGGTCGCGGCCAGCAGATGCCCGGGGCCCACGGTGACCTCGCCGTCACCGGTGTGCAGTGTCAGCTCGCCCTCCAGGACGTAGAAGTACTCGTCGTGCCCGTCGTGCACGTGCGGTCGGGCGCCCACGGTGCCCGCCTCGAGGCTGAACTCCTCGAAGGCGAAGCGTCCTTCGGTGTGTTCACCGGTGAGCCGGAAGAAGTGGGTCACCCCGGCCACGTCGAGGCGCTCCCCCTCTTCCGGCCGGCGCAGCAGCGGCTGGGAGGTGGCGGCATTTTCATGATCAGTCATGGGGACATCCTGTCCCCATCTTGGAGGGCCGCCTCGGTCAGGGGGTCACCGCGTCGGCGCCGACACCCCCGGCCGCATCAACTCGTCACGCGGAACGTGGCGTCGGCGCGCCCTGTCGCGGTGGTGATCGGGTCGAGCCGCAGTTGGAATCCGTAGTGCCGGAGGTAGCGGTCGGGGTGGTTGTACGACTGGAACGACGACCATGCCGCGTCGGCCAGGCCGGCGACCTGACGGAAGCTCGCGTCCCCGGCGAACTGAGCGGTGCCGTCGTTGTGGGCCAGTTGGAAGTCGAACCCGGCGTGTCTCAGGAAGTGGCCCGGGAAGTTCACCGACTCGAAGGAGACGGTCCCGGAGCCCGCCAGACCGGTCCGCAGCCGGAACTGGGCGTCCGGCCCGGTGATGTTCGGGTCGATGCGCACGTCGAAGTTGGCGTGCCGCACGTACCGGTCCTGGAAGTTGTACGACTGGAGCCGGTTGACGGCGGTGCCGGGCCAGCGTGCGAGGACGCGGCTCTCCTCGGCCGCCGTCAGGTTCAGGATCCAGCCGTGGCGCTTCTTCGTGCCGCCCATGCCGTAGCTTCCCGACGCCTGCCCCTGGTACGCGGCCGGGTCGGCGGGGTCGGTCGTCAGGACCGGCATGTAGCCGCCGCCCGAAGCGTACTGGTCGAGAGGTTGCCGAGGGTGGTCCAGGTGCCGAGGATCGAGTCGCTGCCTTCGAGGGTGATCTGCCCGTCGCCGGAGGCCCGCACATTGCGGTGGGTGCCGACGCCGTCCGGCACCTCGATGATCTGGGTGTCGATGATGCCCTGGGTGCCGGGACGGTCGATAGAGCCGCGGGGTGGTGACGGTGCGGAAGTCCGATGTGCGGGCGTAGTAGATGCGGTGCTTGAGCACACCGTTCAGGGTCGCGTTGGTCGCCCAGTACAGGACGTAGTCATTGGTCTGGGGGTCCCAGATCGCCTCGGGGGCCCAAGCGTTGCGCCCGTCGGGGATCGCGCCCGCGACGTTCAGCAGCCACGGCTGCGACCACGTGACCAGGTCCGTGGACTCCCAGACGACGAGGTTGCGGCTGCCGTTGTTCTGGGCGGTGCCCCAGTTCTGCCCGCAGCCGATGCACAGGTCGGTCGCGACGATCCAGTACTTGTCGCCGCCGGGGGCGCGGACCAGGGCGGGGTCGCGCACCCCGCGCGCTGGGCATGCGGGTTTCCTGTCGCTGCGCGGGTGCGTACGTACAGGAGACGCACGGGCGGCCCGCCCATAACGGGAAACGGGGAACGGAATTCTTCTGAGCGACCCCCGGGGAGTCCGTCGGTTTCATCCCTGACACACTGTCGCCGCTCGGCACATCAGAGGGGCGACGGGACAGGTGGGGCGGGGTGCGTTCGCGGGACACACGGGAACAGCCGGACGTGGCCGTCGTGGTGGCGGCGCGAGCCGGGGACCCCCATGCCTCGGACCAGTTGCTACGGGCTTGTCTGCCGTTGGTCTACAACATCGTCGGGCGGGCGCTGGACGGACACGGCGACGTCGACGACGTGGTCCAGGAGACCATGGTGCGGGTCCTGGACGGTCTGCCCGGACTGGAGCACCCGGACCGGTTCCGGTCCTGGCTCGTCGCCATCACCGTGCGTCAGATCCGCGACCGATGGCGCGGCGGGCGTACCCGGTTCACCGCGGTTCCCCTGGAGGAGACCGCCCAAGAGGCGGACCCGCAGGCCGACTTCGTCGATCTGGCGATCCTTCGACTGGCGCTCTCGGGGCAGCGCCGCGAAGCGGTGGAGGCGACCCGCTGGCTGGAGGACGAGGAACGCGAGGTGCTCGCGCTGTGGTGGATGGAGACCGCCGGTGAACTGACCCGCGGCGAGCTCTCGGCGGCCTGCGGCCTCACACCGCAGCACACCGCGGTCCGGGTGCAGCGGGTCAAGGAACGGCTGGAGAGCGCACGCACCGTGGTACGGGCCGTGACCGCCTCGCCGCGCTGCCCGGTACTGGCCACCGTCCTCACCTCGTGGGGCGGGCGGCCGTCCGCGCTGTGGCGCAAACGGCTCGCACGCCATGTCCGCGACTGCGCGCGGTGCCGGTCCAGCACGTCCGACCTGATCCCCGCGGAGGGACTGCTGGGCGGCCTCGCGCTGGTACCGGTACCCGTCGGCCTGACCGGCCTGGTGCTGACCAGGGTTTCGGAGGCGGGCTCGGCGGCGGAGACCGTCGAGGCGGGCGTGCGTACGACGAGCGGCGCGGGAGGAACGACGAGCGGCGCGGGCCGTACGGCGCATACGTTCGGCGGACTGGCCGCCAAGCCCGTGGTGGTGGCGGTCGTGGGTGCCGTGACGCTCGCGGCTGCCGGCGTGGCCTGGTACACCGCGACGCGGTCCCCCGATCCGGCTCCGCGCCCCGCCGCCGTGGCCCCGTCCTCGCCCGCCGCCCCGTCCGTGTCACCGTCCTCGACGACGCCCGCCTCACCGAAACCCACCCCCACACCGACGCGGACGCCCACACCCACGCCGACTCCGACGCGGACAACAGCTCCGACGACAGCGCCGACCGCGGCTGCGGCACGCTTCTCGGGGCCGCAGGCCCTGCGGTCGGTCGACGTGCCCGGCTCCTACGTCAGCCGGTCCGGTCGATTCGGCGCCCTGAACCCGGTCGGTGCCACCAGCTCCGCGGCCGCCCGGCGGGCGGCCACCTTCACCTTCGTGCCGGGCCTCGCCGACCCCCGCTGCTACTCGCTCAGGGACGGTACGGGGAGGTATCTGCGGCACTACGCGTTCCGTATCCGACTGGACACCGACGACGGATCCGCCATCTTCCGGGAGGACGCCACCTTCTGCGCCCGCTCCGGCTCCACCGGCGGTTCGGTCTCCCTGGAGTCGTACAACTACCCCGGCCGCTACCTCCGCCACCGGGAGGACCTCCAGCTCTGGCTGGACCCGGCCGAGGACACCGCCGCGTACCGGACGAGCCGCTCCTTCAGCGTCGTCGCGCCGTGGGTCTGACGGTGACCGAGCGCGTCACCGACGCGTGGTCAGCGGGTCGAGGAACGTCAGTACGGAGGCGTCCTCCTCGATCAGCGGAGTGAGGGCGGCGTTGAACGGGGCGCCGTAGGGGGCGTTCAGGTGGGTCCGGAAGGCGTTCTCGTCCCGGTAGACCTCGAAGATCCAGTAGGCGCGGGGGGCGGCGGCCTTGGTGTAGACGTCGAAGGCGAGGTTGCCTTCTTCGGCGCGCACCTTCAGGGCGTAGTCCCCGATCAGGCGGGCGACCTCGTCCTCCGCTCCCTCTCGTGCGGTGAACTCGGCCAGCAGGGTCTTCGTCATGGTTCCGTGTCCTTGTCCGTGGGAGGTGGGAGGCGGGGCGCTGTACGGCCCCGTCAGGCGTCGGCGGCGATCGCCGGCTGTGCCAACTGCTCGTGCCAGGGCGGGTTGGGGCCGGCGACCGAGCAGGTCAGCGCGGCCACCCGGGCGGCGAAACGACAGGCTTCGGTCACGTCGTCGAGGGTGAGGCCGTCCAGTCGGCCGCCGAGGAGGCCACGTTCCGCGAGGTGGTGCAGCAGTCCGGCGGTGAACGAGTCCCCCGCGCCCACCGTGTCGACGACCTGGGTGGTCACCCCGGGCACCCGCACCCGTTCGCCGTCGAGGGAGGCGAGGGCGCCGTCGGCGCCGAGTGTGATCACGACCAGGCGTGCCCCCGCGGCGTGCCAGAGGTCGCACGCCCGCTCCGGCGAGGTGCCCGGCAGCAGCAGTTCCAGGTCGTCCTCGCTCAGCCGCAGGATGTCGGCGAGACGGCACCACCGGGCGAGCCGGTCCCGGTAGACGTCGGGGTGGACCAGCAGCGGCCGGACGTTGGGGTCGATGCTGATGGTGGCCCGGGGCGCGGCCCGGTCGAGGAACTCCTCCACCGCGCTCGCGCCCGGCGCGCGGACCAGCGCCAGTGATCCGGTGTGCACGCAGGCCGCGTCCGAGAGGTCCACCGGCCCCAGTTCCTCCGGGGTCCATTGCCAGTCGGCGGTGTTCTGGGCGTGGAAGGAGAACGCGGCCTGACCCCGTGCGTCCAGTTCCGCCACGGCCAGCGTGCTGGGTTCGGCGGCGTCGACGGCGTACGACAGGTCCACTCCGGAGGCCTCCAGGTGGGTCCGGAAGAGACGTCCGAACAGGTCGCCGGAGAGCCGGGCGAGGAAGCGTGCCGGGGTGCCCAGGCGGGCCAGGGCCACCGCCGTGTTCGCGGGTCCGCCGCCGGGCAGTACGCGCAGCGCGAGCTCGTTCGCGGCGGCCGGGGGTTCGGTGAAGGCGTCCGCTACGCACTCCCCCAGGACGGTGATCTGGCGCGGGCTCATGGGCTGCTCTTCTCTCCGGTAGGAACCGGGACAGCGGGGCGCTTCGTGACGCGGTCACCGACCGGGCGGCGGGGACGGCGGTCGTGGACGTTGCCGATTTGTGACGGGTGCAAGGCATTGACGTTGCCGCGACACGGAGTCCATCATCCTCGCCATGCAGTGTCAACGATGACATAAGTCAGCGATGACACATCGGGGCGGCATGCTCCGAACTCCCGGCCCCGTGCCGCTCGTCATCCCACAGGAGTGTTCATGTCTCGCACCACTCGCCTGTCCTCCGCCGTCCTCAGAGCCGCCGCCGTCACCGGCGTCGCGGCCCTCGCCCTGACGGCCTGCGGCCCCGGTTCCGGCTCCGACACGGGCTCGGGTTCGTCCAGTGCCGGTTCGGGTGACGTCAAGGTCGGTCTGATCACCAAGACCGACACCAACCCGTTCTTCGTGAAGATGAAGGAGGGCGCGGAGAAGACCGCGAAGGCCGAGGGCGTCGAGCTGATGACCGCGGCCGGCAAGTTCGACGGGGACAACGCCGGTCAGGTCACCGCCATCGAGAACATGGTGGCCGCCGGGGTGAAGGGCATCCTGATCACCCCCAGCGACTCCAAGGCGATCGTCCCCGCGATCGAGAAGGCGAAGGCCAAGGGTGTCCTGGTCATCGCCCTGGACACCCCGACCGAGCCGGAGAGCGCGGTCGACGCCCTCTTCGCCACCGACAACGTCAAGGCCGGCGAGCTGATCGGCGAGTACGCCAAGGCCGTGATGAAGGGCAAGGAGGCGAAGATAGCCACCCTCGACCTCGCGCCCGGCGTCTCCGTCGGCGTGCAGCGCCACGAAGGCTTCCTCAAGGGCTTCGGCGCCGCCGACAAGGACGTCCTGTGCGCCCAGGACACCGGCGGCGACCAGGCCAAGGGGCAGACGGCGATGGAGAACTGCCTCCAGAAGGAGCCGGACATCAACGTCGTCTACACCATCAACGAACCGGCCGCCCTCGGCGCGTACACCGCGCTGAAGGCCAAGGGCCGGGAGAAGGACGTCCTGATCGTCTCCGTCGACGGCGGCTGCACCGGCACCCAGGCCGTCAAGGACGGGAAGATCGCGGCGACCTCGCAGCAGTACCCGCTGAAGATGGCGGCCGAGGGCGTCAAGGCCGTGGTGACGTACGCGAAGGACGGCAAGAAGGCGTCCGGTTACACCGACACCGGGGTCACGCTGATCTCCGACAAGGCCCAGGACGGCGTCGCGTCGAAGGACACCGCCTACGGCCTGGAGAACTGCTGGGGCTGAGCCGCTCCCGAGGGCCTGTCGTTCGGATCACGCCTGGGCCGCGGGGCTTGGCACGCACATCTGCGGTCACCAGGCGCCGCAGCCCGAAGCCGACATGATCCGAACGACAGGCCCGAGGACCGTACGAGACTGCCACCTCCCTGAGCGGGGCGGTCCGCCCGCCACCTCCCCGACCGGTGGGAGCGGCCGCCCCCCTTGTCCTGGCGACAAGGAAACTCTGTCTTCCGACAAGGACTTCGCATGACAGCCACGTCCACGCCCCCGAGCACATCCTCGCCGTACGCGGAGCTGAAAGCGCCGACGACGGCCCGCAGACTGCTCACGGCGCCGACCACCGGCCCCCTGGCCGCGCTCCTCCTGGCCTGTGCCTTCTTCTCCCTCTCGACCGACCAGTTCCTCACCGGCGGCAACTTCTCCCTGATCATCCAGCAGGTGATGGTCGTCGGCACCCTCGCCATCGGCCAGACCCTGATCATCCTCACGGCCGGCATCGACCTGTCGTGCGGTGCAGTGATGGCGTTCGGCAGCATCGTGATCGCCAGGATGGCGGCCGAGGGCACCCTGCCGCCGCTGGCCGCCATCGCCCTGGGCCTGGTCGTCTGCGGCGGATTCGGCCTGCTCAACGGGGTGTTGGTGCAGAAGATCCCGCTGCCGCCGTTCATCGTCACCCTCGGCATGCTGAACGTGGCGTTCGCGCTGACCCACATCTACTCCGAGGAGCAGACGGTCACCAACCTGCCCGGTCCGCTGACGGCGCTCGGGGAGACCTTCCCGCTCGGCTACACCGACGTGACCTACGGCTCGCTGGTCACCATCGCCCTGTTCCTCCTGCTCGCCTACGCGTTGAGCAGCACCGGCTGGGGCCGGCACGTCTACGCGCTGGGCAACAGCCCGGAGGCGGCCCGGCTGAACGGCATCCGCACCTCCCGGCTGACCATCGGCGTCTACACCGTGGCGGGCGTGCTGTACGGCATCGCCGCCCTGCTGCTCATCTCCCGTACCGGCGTGGGCGATCCGCAGGCCGGGCAGACCGACAACC
Source organism: Streptomyces sp. SP18BB07 (assembly GCF_036322545.1). Classification (NCBI taxonomy): domain Bacteria; kingdom Bacillati; phylum Actinomycetota; class Actinomycetes; order Kitasatosporales; family Streptomycetaceae; genus Streptomyces; species Streptomyces sp. SP18BB07. Next base: position 73,622 of record NZ_JAQYWT010000226.1, on the reverse strand, counting down.
TCGACAGCATCACCGCCGTGGTGCTCGGCGGCACCAGCCTCTTCGGCGGACGCGGTTCGGTCCTGGGCACCTTCATCGGCGTCCTGATCGTCGGTGTCTTCCGCAACGGCCTGCAGCTGATGGGCGTCGCCTCGATCTACCAGACCCTGATCACCGGTGTCCTGGTGATCCTCGCGGTGACCGTCGACCAGATCTCCCGGAAGAAGGCCCGATGACCGCCAACGCCTCTCCCACCCCCGTTCTGCAGGCCCGCGGTCTGGTCAAGCGGTACGGCCATGTCACCGCCATCGACGGCGCCGACTTCGACCTCATGCCGGGCGAGGTGCTGGCCGTCATCGGTGACAACGGCGCCGGCAAGACCAGTCTGATCAAGGCCCTCACCGGCGCGGTGACCCCGGACGCGGGCGAGATCCGCCTCAACGGGAAGCCCATCACCTTCTCCGGGCCGCAGAGCGCACGCGCCCACGGCATCGAGACGGTGTACCAGGACCTCGCCGTGGCCGCGTCCATGGACATCGCCTCGAACATGTTCCTCGGCCGCGAGCTGCGCCGCCCCGGTGTGCTGGGCAGTGCCTTCCGCATGCTGGACAAGAAGCGCATGCGTCAGGAGGCCGCCGAGCACATGGCCGACCTGAAGATCGGTCTGCGCTCGCTCACCCAGTCCGTCGAGACCCTCTCCGGCGGCCAGCGGCAGGCCGTCGCGGTCGCCCGTGCCGTCGCCTGGGCCCGCAGTGTCGTCGTCATGGACGAACCGACGGCCGCCCTCGGCGTCAAGGAGTCCGGTCAGGTCCTCGACCTCATCCGCAGGGTCCGCGACAAGGGCATGCCGGTCGTCCTGATCAGCCACAACATGCCCCATGTCTTCGAGATCGCCGACCGGATCCACGTCCACCGACTCGGCCGGCGCGCCGCCGTGATCAAGCCGTCCGACTACTCGATGGCGGAGGTCGTCGCGATCATGACCGGCGCGCTCACCGTGGACGCGGCCGGCGCTACTGTCGTAGCGGATTCGGAGGCCGCGAAGGCCGCCGGAGTACAGGCCACCTGACAGCACGACACCGCTCTCGCAGTTCCGGCCGAAGGCCGCGGCCGGGACCGAGAGCCCACAGGAGACGGTTTCCTCCATGGCAGCGAACCGCCGCCCCACGCTGGCCGACGTCGCCCGAGAAGTCGGCGTCAGCGCCAAGACAGTCTCACGGGTCCTGAACGAGGACGGACCGGTCTCGGCGCGGACCCGGGAACAGGTGCTCGCCGCAGTGGCCGCGCTGGGTTTCCAGCCGAACCTCATGGCACGCAACATGCGCGTCGGCGGTCCGGACACCACCGTCGGACTGGTCGTCCCCGACCTCGGCAACCCCTTCTTCGGAGCCGTCGCCCGGGGCATCGAGGACAGCGTCCGCGAACGCGGGCTGACGCTGCTCATGGGGTCGTCCGCGGACGACCCCGACCGTGAACGCGCCCTGACGGCCAAGTTCCTGGCCCGGCGCGTCAGCATCCTGATCGTCGTGCCGTCGGTCGGAGCCGACCACGCCCACCTGCGGGCGCAGCGCACGGCGGGCCTGCCCGTGGTCTTCCTCGACCGCCCGGGAGTCGGACTCACCACGGACAGCATCGTCAGCTCCAACCGGGAAGGCGCCCAGGACGGCGTCGCCCACCTGATCGCCCACGGACACCGGCGCATCGGATTCGTCGGCGACCTGCCCGCCAAGCTGTACACCCGCCGCGAGCGGTTCGCCGGATACCGCGCGGCCCTGCGGGACGCCGACCTCCCGCACGACCCCGCACTGGTCGCGGGCGCACACGACCAGCAGGGGGCCGAGGCCGCGACCGCCCAGCTCCTCGATCTGCCCGATCCGCCGACCGCCCTGTTCGCCGGGAACAACATCATGGCGCTCGGGATCGTCGCCGAACTCGCCCGCAGCAAGCGCAAGGAGGTGGCGGTCGTCGCCTTCGACGACGTGTCGCTCGCCGAGGCGCTGGAGCCCGCCCTGACCGTCGTCGCGCAGGACCCCGAGGAGATCGGCCGGGCCGCCGCGACCACCGCTCTGGCCCGACTCGACGGCGACCGTTCCCGCGCCCGTACGCTCACCGTCCCGACCCGGCTGATCGTCCGGGGTTCGGGGGAGCAACCGGCGCCCACCGCGTAGCGGGCTCCCGCCGGGGCCGTCCGCCGTCGCAGTCCGCCGCGGCGGCGGAATCGCGACCCCAGGGCCTCGGGGGGCGCGGTGTCAGGCCGCCGGGACGGCGACGACGTCGTGGCGGGGCCCGCCGAGCACGACCTTGAGCGCGCCGGTGTCGGCCGCGCGGGCGAAGACGTCGTACGCCTCCTCCATGTCGTCCAGCGCGAAGGTGTGCGTGACCAGGGACGACGTGGGCAGCCGGCCGACGGCCGCCATCCGCAGCAGGGTGGGGGTGGAGCGGGTGTCCACCAGGCCCGTGGTGATGGTCACGTTCTTGATCCACAGGTCTTCCAGGTGCAGCGTCACCGGCTTGCCGTGCACGCCGACGTTGGCGACGTGCCCGCCGGGGCGCACCATGCGGGTGCAGAGCTCGAAGCTCTCTGGTACCCCGACCGCCTCGATCACGACGTCCGCGCCGAGCCCGTCCGTGAGGTCCGCGACCAGTTGCGCCGGATCCTCCCGGGCGTCGGCCACGGCGTCCGCGCCGAGCTGCCTGGCGGCCTCCAGGCGGGCCGGGGCCAGGTCCACGGCGACGATCCGCTCGGGCGAGAACAGCCGGGCGGTGGCGATCGCCGCGAGTCCGATGGGGCCGGCGCCCACGACGGCGACGGTGTCGCCGGGGCGGACGCACCCGTTGACCACGCCCACCTCGTACGAGGTGGGGAAGATGTCCGCCAGCAGCACGGCGTCCTCGGCATCCAGGGTGCTCGGCAGCGGGTGGACGGACAGGTCGGCGTACGGGACCCGGACGTACTCGGCCTGGGTTCCGTCGACCAGATGGCCGAGGATCCAGCCCCCGCCGCCCAGGCACTGGCCGTACGCCCCCTCGCGGCAGAAGCGGCAGCGGCCGCAGGCGGTGATGCAGGAGACGAGGACCCGGTCGCCCGGGCGCACGGTCCGTACGTCACCGCCGATCTCGACGACCTCTCCGACGGCCTCGTGGCCCAGGACCGTGCCGGGGCGCACCTCGGGCACGTCGCCCTTGAGGATGTGCAGGTCCGTGCCGCAGATGGTGACGGTGTCGACACGGACGATCGCGTCGGTGGGGTCCTTGATCCCCGGGTCGGGCACCTCCTGCCACGACGACTGTCCGGGGCCGTGGAAGACCAAGCCCTTCATGACGATCCCTGCCTCTCTTCGACTGGCCGGGTCCGTGGACCGGTGGTACACCTGCGGGCCGGTGCGTCCGGACGCCGGTACGGTGCCGTGCTTCCCGTACCTCCAGCTTGTCCCGCCCGGCCGGACCGCGCACGGGCCGGGCTCCGGTGTCAGGCCCGGTGCCACCGGGAGCAGCGGCTCGGTGAGCACGGGGCGGCGAATGCTGTCGGTTGGGGCCACTATGCTCCCGCCCATGAACGAGGACGACAGAGGCCCCGTAAGACGAGTCGTCGACGGGCGCTTCGAGTTGGAGACCCGCCTCGGCGGGGGTGGGATGGGGACCGTCTGGCGGGCCAGGGACCTGGTGCTGCACAGGCTCGTGGCCGTCAAGGAGGTCCGCCCGCCCGACCGGGACCTCGCCGAGTACGACCCCGACGGCGCGCGGACCCTGCGGGAGCGGGTCCTGCGCGAGGCCAGGGCACTGGCCCGCATCGACCATCCGAACGTCGTCACCATCCACCACATCGTCGACGGCGGCGACGGCACCTACCCGTGGATCGTGATGGAACTGGTCAGCGGCGGCTCGCTGGCCGACCGGCTGGCCGAGGGCCCGATGCCGCCGGCCGAGGCGGCACGGCTCGGGCGACAGGTACTGGGCGCGCTGACCGCCGCGCACGACGCCGGTATCCAGCACCGGGACGTCAAGCCGGCCAACGTCCTGCTGCGCCCCGACGGACGTCCCGTCCTCACCGACTTCGGCATCGCGGCCATCCGCGAGACGAGCGGCCTCACCGCCACCGGCTCCGTCATCGGGACGCCCGACTTCATGGCACCGGAGCGCATATCGGGTCAGGAGGGCGGGTCCGCCTCCGACCTGTGGTCGCTGGCGATGATGCTGTACGCCGCCGTGGAGGGCCACCACCCGCTGCGCCGGGGCTCCACCCTGGCCACCCTCGCCGCGGTCCTCAACGACGACGTGGCGCCTCCGCAGCGTGCCGGTGCCCTGGGCGACGTCCTGATGAGCGTGCTCGTACGGGATCCGGCGGCACGGCCGTCGGCGGCCGTACTGGACCGGCGACTCGCCGAGGTCGAAGCCGGGCCGAAGACCACGGCCGTGCGGGACGAACCCACGTCGTACGCGCTGAATCCGCCGACGCCCGCCACCGGGGCCGGCCCGGGCACTGCCGGTACGACGCGTGTCACCGCCGCCGGGTTCGGCCCGCCGCCGCCCTTCCATTCACCACCCCTCCCTTCACCGCCCTTCCAGTCGCCGCCCGTCGACTCGCCGCTGGTCCAGTCCCTGCCAGGGGCGTCTCCGTACCAGCCGTCGACCACGCCCATGCACCCCGCGAACGGGGCACGGCGTCGACGCGGGGCTCGTCTGGCCGTCCTGTGGAGCGTGTCGGGAGTGTCGCTCGCCGGTGCCCTGGTCCTGCTGTGGTGGCTGCTGCCCTTGGACGACGCCCGCGACACGAACGCCAACGTCTTGCCGACCACCTCGACCTCGGAGTCGAAGTCGACCGCCTCACCGACCGGCGGCGCGTCACCGACCGACGCCGACGAGGAGACGCAGGAGCCGAAGGACGTGGAGGCCGGCGGCATGCTGACTCCGGACGGCATCCGCACGGCGATCAAGGCGTTCGAGGAGGAGACGGGCCGCGACCGGTACGGGGACTTCTCGGTCTACCCGGACTACGTGTCGGCCCAGCTCATGGTCGACGGCAGTGACACGAAGTACGACACCTACACCTACCGCCCGGGGCGGGGCGTGGAGAAGGGCATCATCAAGGGCACACTGGCCGGCGGCGAACAGCCCGTCAGCCTCGACGACTTCGACTGGGACAAGGTTCCCGCCCTCCTGAAGGAGGCTGCGAAGAAGCTCAACGTCCCTGACCCGCAGAACCGTTATCTGCTGGTGAGGCAGCCCAACGACATCTTCGACACCCCGGCCGGAATGGCCGTCTACCTGAGCGACGAGTACAACCAGTCCGGCTATCTGGAGGCCGACACCGACGGCAAGGTGACCCGCGTGTACCCCGCGGCGGACTGACCTCGCACGCAGGGGCGTGGGGGCGGTGGTGTCCCCCGCCCCCACGCCCCGCGTGTCATGCTTCCGGCCGACTCGCCCGCCGTCAGTCGCGCTTCGGCATGGGCGCGCCGCCGGCGTCCCGCATCCGCTCGGGCGACCAGTACTCCCGGACCTCCGCCGGGTCCCGTCCTGGCTCGTGGGTCGTGGTGGCCGGGTCCGGCCGCGACTCGGGGTCCGGGGCGCCGGCCGCGGCGCGCCATGCGGTCACCGCTCCCGCAGCCACGGGCCGCCGCTGGAGCCGCCACCGAAGTTGCACTGGAGCTCGATGCCGTTGTCACTGGCCGCGCGGGTCGTTCCCGTGCACGCCCACTGGATCTCCCCGCTGTCGAGGTTCCCCCGGGTAGCCGAGAATGGTGACGGGCTGTGTGCGCGAGAAGTTCCAGCTCATCCCGTGACCACCGGTGACATTGACGATCTTGTTGCCGTTGAGGGGCCAGGTGGTCACCATGGCCACGTCCCGCCTGAGGTCGCTGCTGTTGATCCAGGCGTTGAACGTGCGCATCTGCTTGGTGGCGAAGGTGCCGAAGGGCCGGACCCCGGAGCGGTAACGCGGCACATAGACCCAGTTCGTCATCCACGTGCCGCCGCTGCCGCCGTGCACACAGTGCCCGGCGGTGACGACCATCTGTTTCGAGTCGCTGTTGAGGGCGCTCGCCGAACACGCGTAGGTGCCGCCGTTGCTGGGGTTGGTGAAGAACACCTTGCCCACCGCGGCGGATTCGTTGATGCGCGGGGCCGGGGCCTCGGAACGGGCGGGGGCGGACGGAGTCGTGCCGGGTTTCCCGGTGGGGCCGGGTTTCCCGGTGGGGCTGGCCTTCTCGGTGGCGTCGGGCCGCGGCGCGGCGGGCCGTTCGTCGAGCGAGACGGCGTTCGCCATGCGCTCCGGCGTCCAGTAGCGCTCCAGCGCGGCGATGCCCTGGGCCGAGTCGACCGGGGCACCGCTCGACAGACGACCGCGGCCAGCGGGAGTATCGCGTGTCTGAGACTGCGCACGGAGTTTGTCCTTCGGCTGTCGTTGGAGTGCGTACGTCCGAGGGCATGACCGATCGTTGTGCGGAGCACAGCGAACCTAGGGGGTCGAGGACATGCCAAACAGCCCCGGATCAGCCGCACTGAACTTCGCTCGGGGTAACCCTTTTATTCGGCCGGTCCGGATTCCCGCTTGCCTGAGGGGCCGCGTAGGGGCCGCTGACACCCGGGACCCGGCCGACACCTGTCAACGGGACGCCCGCGCACACGGGACCACCGCGAACCAGCCGGTCAACAAGGGCCGCTGGTACGGCAGTTGGGCGCAATCTGGTGGGTCAGTGCCCGCACCGGAAGGAACAGGAGATGCGGAAGTAGATGCTCGGGGCAGGGCTGACGAGACGCAGAGGCCGCTCGTCCGTGTGACGCCCTGTGCGATCTGGCCGACGGCGTCGAGAACGGCCGCGCCGAACGCGGTGGAGCCGGCGGCAGTGCTCGTGCATGCGTCGGACTGGGCACTCCCCGTGAGGCGACGCGGGGAGTGCCCCGGAGGTCAGCTGTCCAGGGCCGTGAGCACCACCGACCTGGCCTCGTCCTGGACCTGACGCAGGTGGTCGGGGCCCAGGAAGGACTCGCCGTAGATCTTGTACACGTCCTCGGTGCCCGAAGGGCGGGCCGCGAACCAGGCGTTGGCGGTGGCGACCTTGATGCCGCCGAGGGCGGCGCCGTTGCCGGGGGCCTCGGTGAGGACCGAGGTCACCGGATCACCGGCGAGGGTGTCGGCGGTGACCTGGCGCGGGGACAACTTGGCGAGCAGCGCCTTCTCCTCGCGCGACGCCGGGGCGTCGACGCGCGCGTAGGCGGGGGCGCCGAAGCGGTCGGTCAGCGCGGTGTAGTGCTGCGAGGGTGTCCTGCCGGTGACCGCCGTGATCTCGGAGGCGAGCAGCGCCAGAATGATGCCGTCCTTGTCGGTGGTCCACACCGAGCCGTCACGGCGCAGGAAGGACGCGCCGGCCGACTCCTCGCCACCGAAGCCGAGCGTGCCGTCGGACAGTCCGTCCACGAACCACTTGAAGCCGACCGGGACTTCGACCAACTGCCGGCCGACGTCCGCGGCGACCCGGTCGATCATGCTGGACGACACCAGGGTCTTGCCGATCCCGGCGGTCGCGGGCCACCGCTCCCGGTGCGAGAAGAGGTACGAGATCGCCACGGCCAGATAGTGGTTGGGGTTCATCAGGCCCCCGTCCGGTGTGACGATGCCGTGCCGGTCGGCGTCGGCGTCGTTGCCGGTCGCGATGTCGAAGCGGTCGCGCCGCTCGATGAGCGAGGCCATGGCGTACGGCGAGGAGCAGTCCATGCGGATCTTGCCGTCCCAGTCCAGCGTCATGAAGCGCCAGGTGGGGTCGGTGAGCGGGTTCACCACCGTGAGGTCGAGCCGGTGCTGTTCGGCGATGCGGCCCCAGTAGGCGACCGAGGCGCCGCCGAGCGGGTCGGCGCCGATCCGTACGCCGGCGGCCCGGATCGCCTCCAGGTCCAGCACGCTCGGCAGGTCCGCCACGTAGGCCCCGAGAAAGTCGTGGCGGCCGGTGCCGGGAGCGGCCAGGGCACGGGCGTACGGGATGCGCCGTACGTCCTTGAGGCCGCTCGCGATGATGTCGTTGGCCCGGTCCTGGATCCAGGAGGTCGCCTCGGAACCGGCCGGTCCGCCGTTCGGCGGGTTGTACTTGAAGCCGCCGTCGGCGGGCGGGTTGTGCGAGGGGGTGACCACCACGCCGTCGGCGAGACTGGACGTGCGGCCGCGGTTGTGGGTGAGGATGGCGTGCGAGACCGCCGGAGTGGGCGTGTAGCCGTCGGCCTGGTCGATGAGGACGGTCACGTCGTTGGCGGCGAACACCTCGAGGGCCGTGACCCGCGCGGGTTCGGACAGGGCGTGGGTGTCGGCGCCGAGGAAGAGGGGGCCGTCGGTGCCCTGGGCGGCGCGGTACTCGCAGATCGCCTGGCTGGTGGCCGCGATGTGGTCGTCGTTGAACGCCGTCGCGAGGGACGAGCCGCGATGTCCCGAGGTGCCGAAGGCCACCCGCTGCCCGGGGTCGGCCGGGTCCGGACGCAGGGCGTAGTACGCCGTGACCAGACGGGCCACGTCGATGAGGTCCTCGTGCCCGGCGACCTGGCCCGCTCGCGCGTTCTGCATGTCCCCGCTCCTCCGCAAAGGTCGACCGTTGAGTACGGTGCCCATTCTCCCCCGCCCGGCACCTCGGGACGCACGCGCACCGGGAGCCCGTTGTGGCCGGTGTGCGGTGGGTGCGACGATACGGGCCGGTGAGCGAAGGGACGTCGACGTGAGTCATGAGGACCAACGGCCGCCCGCCGCCGTGCTGTTCGACGCGCTGGGCCCCGTCTACGAGAAGGCGTTCGCCCACGCTCCCGCCCAACTGTCCGCCCTGGAGTGGCTGGTCGAACGGCTGCCGCCGACCGCGCGGACGCTGGACGTGGGCAGCGGTACGGGGCGGCCCACGGCGGCCGCGCTGGTCGAGGCGGGCCACCGGGTGCTGGGCGTCGACATCTCCCCCGTCATGGTCGAACTCGCCGCCCGCCAGGTCCCCGAGGCCGAGTTCCGCTGCGGCGACATCCGCGATCTCCCCCTCGACGCCGAGTCGTTCGACGGTGTGTGCGTGTTCTTCTCGCTGCTGCAGATGCCCCGTGCCGAGCAGTCGGCGCTGACGCGGCGCCTTGCCCTCGCCCTCAGGCCCGGTGGGCATCTGGTGCTGGCCACCGTGCCCGCGGACGTGGAGGACGTCGAGGTGGTCTTCATGGGCCGGCCGGTCCGCGCGACCAGCTTCGCCGAGGAGGGGGTCGTCGGCATGGTGGAGGCGGCGGGGCTGACCGTCCTGTCCCGGCACAGCGCCGTCTTCGCCCCGGACCATCCGGACGCCGGGCCCGAGCCCCATCTCTTCCTGTACTGCCGCCGCGACGAGCCCGGACACTGAGGCTCGACCTCCGGGCTGTCCGCCTCCCTGCGCTCTCGGCCGCCCCTGTCACGGTCGTGTCGCAGCGGAGAGCGGGACGAGTGTGGTGACCGCGTCGTGCAGTCCGGACGGCCGCAGCAGTCCCTCCGGGGTGCGGCGGCCCCACCCGGGGCCGCACAGCAGGACGGGGCTCTGTCTGCGCGCGCCGCGGATCCCCCAGCGGGCGGTGGCGATGTGCTGGGCCAGCGGCAGGCCGACGGTCGACCGCGACTGGGCCCACAGGGCGACGGCGGCCGGGGCGACGCGTCGTACGGCTCCGTCCAGCGCTTCGGCCGGGACCGCTCCGCCGAGCATCAGCACCGGCACGTGCCGCTCCGCCAGTGCGGCACCCAGCGCTTCCAGCGGCAGCGTGTGGTGCTCGTCGGGCAGACAGGCCAGCAGCACGGGCGCGGCGTCCTCCGCCGGCCGTGGCGCCGACAGGTGCGCGTGCCGCAGCGTGGTGGAGATGTGCCAGGACAACAGGTGCTCGACCTCCACGTACCGGTCGCCGGAGGACTCCCACTTGCGGCCGACCGCCCGCAGGGTGGGCGCCATCACCTCTTGCCACGCGACGACGAGCCCGTAGTCGCGCACCACCGCCGACAGTTGTTCCTGCACGGCCACCGCGTCCAGCCGGACGGCGGCACGGGCCAGACCGCGGCATTCCTGGCGTACGTCCCCGAGGGGCAAGGCGGAGGCCGGGGGGTGACCGCGCGGTGCCCGGAGGGGCGGGGCAGGGAGCGCGGCCGTGTCGACGTCACCGCGACGCGCGCCCTGGCCCACGGCGGTCCCCTCGACTCCTCCTCCTCGTGCCCGCTCGATGGCGGCGCGGGCGGCCTCCGCCGGAGGCACTCCCGCAGCCGTCAGCCGGCACATCTCCTGCAGCATCGCCACGTCGTCGGGCGACCAGCGCCGCTGACGGCCCTCGGCGCGTACGGCGGGTCCCAGGCCGTAGCGGCGGTCCCAGGAACGCAGCGTCGTCGGTGACACCCCCAGCCTGCGCGCGAGGAAGCCCGTGGTCACCCCGTGGCGGGGCAGTTCCGCGGCCGGCTCCGCCGTGGGCCGGTCCGACATGGTTCCTCTCTCCTTCCGCTCCCTGCGTGGGCCCCGCCGGTTCACCCCGGAAAGCGGCCCGTCGAGCGGAGGTGCCAGCGCCGCTCCGCGTACGCGAGGTCGTCGCGCCACAGGCGGCCCGCGGCAGCCCGTACGAGCGGTCGCAGGAGCGGCGCCGCCCTGCGGGCCAGGGCGAAGCCGGGCCGGTCCGACGCGGCCACGACGGCCTCCACCACAGCTGTCCTGGGCCTGCCCCGGTCGTCGGGCGCGAGCGGGGTCGCATGGGTCTCCACCACCGAGCCCGCTCCCTCGCCCTCGGTGATGCGCATGACGACCGTGCGCGGCTCGGGCGCGGTGAACACCGCCCGTACCGGCACGACGAGTCGCCCGGTGAGCCTGAAGGACACGTCGACCGTGAAGCCGTCATCCTCCCCGGCGGGCGCGTCGACGACGGTCAGGTCGACGAAGGAGTAGGGGTGGAACCAGGCGCCGTGCCACGGATCCAGCCGGTTGGCGACCACGTCCTCCGGCTCACAGACACCGACGCCGACGTAGACCGCCGACAGCGACTCCGCGCGGGCCGGCCGCACCGGCACCACGGGTGCTTCGAGGGGCGACTCGCCGCCCACGTCGTCCAGACGCACCCACACCAGCACACCGTCGTCGTACGCGGGCAGCGGCTCCCATCCCGCGAACGGGCCGCCGGACAGGGCGAGTCCGTGCCAGTGGCAGAGGAGGGTGCCGCAGCGCACCGGACTGTCCTTCAGCGGCGCGCCCAGATGGGGGCAGATGCCGGGCCCGGCGACCAGACGGCCGTCGGCGGCACGCCAGACCACGACCTCCCGGCCGGCGATCGTCCTGGCCAGCGGGCGGTCGTCCCGGATGTCCCGGGTGGCACCGACGACGTACCAGTTGCCCGACGGGCGGGCCTGCGCGCGTTTGAGGGCGCCGGCGATCACGGCCGGGCGCGCCTCGCGCCAAGTGGGCCGCTGTCGTTCCCAGGGCACCGGGTCGCGGTGCAGGGACAGGGGGTACCGGCGGCGGCGGACGGGGCGTCGGGGGTTCACGCGACCTCCTCGTGGAGCGGCCCGGACGAGGCGGTGTGGGCGGCCGGTGCGTGTCCGACGGCCGGTGCGTGTCCGGCCGTGGTCAGTTCGTGTCCGACGGCAGGCGGTGCGTCCGGCGCCGACGGTCCCGTCCGCCGGGCCCCGGCGCGCGCCGACGGTCCCGTCCGCCGGGCCCCGGCGCGCGCCGGCGTCCGTGCCGCCGCCCTCCGTGCCGATGTCCGTGCCGCAGTCAGGCGTACGAGCCCGTCGACGGCCACCGCGGCGCGCCGCCGCCGGGGCACCACGGCACGGCGGTGCAGCACGGCGTACCCGTCGCGGGCGACGGCGTCCAGGATGCCCCCGTACAGCACGAACGCGGTGCGGATGCAGGGGCGTGCGACGGGGTCGAGCATGGTGAGGCCCGGGGCGGCCTCTCGGTAGACGCCACGGGTGAGGTCCTCGAAGGCCCGCAGTGCCTCGGTGATCCGCCGGTCGCGGTGGCCGGTGCGGCGGCTCCACGACAGCAGCTCCCGGTCCACTCCGTGTGCGCCCAGCAGGTCGGCGGGCAGATAGATCCGGCCTCGGTCCAGGTCCTCGCCGACGTCCCGGAGGAAGTTGGTCAGCTGGAAGGCCAGCCCGAGGGCGGCGGCGTGCGGGGCGGCCTCCTCGCGCGGGACCACCGTTCCGAGGATGGGCAGCATCTGCAGCCCGATCACGGCGGCGGAACCGTGCGTGTAGGTGCGCAGGTCGTCGTAGGTCGGGTAGTCGGTGACCTCCAGGTCGCTGCGCATGGACGCCATGAAGTCGCTGAAGTGCCGGTGGTCGATGGCGTACCGGCGGGCCGTGTCGGCGAGCGCGAGGACGACCGGCTCGACGCCGCCACCGTCGCCACCGTCGTCATGGACATGGGTGTGGGCGTGGGTGTCGGCGTGGCTGTCACGCAGGCCGCGTTCCAGGCGCTCGTGGAGGAGCGCGAGGTCCGCCGCGCGGCGGTGCGCCGGCGCGTCGGTGTCCAGGGAGTCGACGATGTCGTCGGCCCAGCGGGCGAAGCCGTAGAGCGCGTGCACGGCCGGGCGGCGTTCCACGGGCAGCAGCCGGGTGGCGAGGAAGTAGGTCCTGCCGTGGCGGGCGTTGAGGCGGCGGCAGTGCGTGTAGGCGTCGCGCAGCACCGGCTCGGTGATGCCCGCCGCGTCGAGTTCGCGGGCGGTCATGAGGGGGTTCCTTCCGGTGCGGCCGACGCGGTGCGCCGGCGCCTGGGGACGGGGGTCGCGTGCCGGCCGGTGATCCGGGCGGCGGCGAGCTTGCCGGACAGCAGGACGGTCGGCACGCCGACGCCGGGAGTGGTGCCGCAGCCGGCTAGTACGGCGTTGGCGGTGCCGCGGACGAGGTTGCGCGGCCGGAACGGGCCGGTCTGCGCGAACGTGTGGGCGGCCGAGAACGGGGTGCCGGCGGCGTGCCCCTGGGCGTGCCAGTCGGCCGGGGTGACGAGGGCCTGCTCCTCGACGGCGTCGGCGATGCCGTGGAAGCCGCGTCGTTCCAGCTCCCGCAGGACGCTGTCGCGGTAGCGGGGGGCCAGCTCGCCCCACGCGGCGGCGTCGGGTCCGATGTCGGTGTTGGGGCAGGGCGCGAGGATGTAGTGCAGGTGGTGGCCGGGCGGGGCGAGCGTCGGGTCGGTGGCGGTGGGGCGGGTGATCAGCAGGGAGGGGTCGCTCATCAGGCTGCCGGTGCGGGTGAGTTCGTCGAAGGTGCGTCGCCACGCGGTGCCGAAGGACAGGGTGTGGTGGGCGAGTTCGGGCCAGGTCCGGTCGGTGCCGGCGTGCAGGACGACGGCCGACGGCGCGTGTCTGATCCGCAGCGGCCGGCGGGGCGGTCGGCCGAGGAGGGCGTAGGCGACGGGCAGGTCGGGCGTGAGGACGACGGCGTCGCACGGAATGCGCTCGTGGGCGGTGATCACGGCGGTGACGCGCTCGCCGGAGCGTTCCAGCCGGACGACGTCCTGCCCGAACCGCAGGTCGGCGCCCGCCTCTGCGGCGGCGTCCGCCATGGCCCGCGGCAGGGCGTGCATCCCGCCGCGGGGGAAGTACACCCCGGCCACGGTGTCCATGTAGGCGATCACGGCGTAGGCGGCGAGGGCCCGGGCCGGCGGGACGCCCGCGTACAGCGCCTGGAAGGAGAAGACCCGGCGCAGGCGTTCGTCGCGCAGATGGCGGCCGATCCCCGCGTCCAGCCGTCCGAAGCCGCCGAGCGCGGCGAGCCGTGCGAGGTCCGGGGTGAGCAGTTGGAACGGGGAGTCGAAGTTGGTGTCGATGAAGCGACCCATCTGGGCCCGGTAGAGCCGCTCCAGCCAGCCGCGCAGCCGCCGGTAGCCCGCCGCCTCCTCGGCGCCCGCGAAGCGTTCGACCTCCGCCTCCATCGCGTCGGCGTCGGTGTGGACGTCGATGCCGCTGCCGTCCGCGAACAGGGCCCGGTAGGCGGGGTGCAGGGGGATGAGGTCGACCCGCTCGCGCAGAGTCGTGCCCACGGCGGCGAAGGCCTCGTCGGCGAGGTCGGGCATGGTCAGCACGGTGGGGCCGGTGTCGATGCGGTAGCCGCCGCGCTCCAGGCGTCCGGCGCGACCGCCGGGCCCCGCGTCGCGCTCGACGAGGGTGACCCGGCGGCTGGCTCCGAGCAGATGCAGGGCGGCCGCCAGGCCGGAGAGTCCGGCACCGACGACCACGACGTGATCGGTGCGCCCGGGAACGGTCCTGGTCATCGGGTGGCTCCCTCGGCGGCGCCCAGCAGCAGCGGGACCGGCAGGCCGTCCGGGGCACCGTGCGGGGCACGGGAGGGAGGCGGTGGTGGTGTGCCGCCGGCCGTGGTGTGCAGCAGCTCCCGCAGGTGCCGTCGGCCCTCCGCCTCCAGCGGGGCGGACTCCAGATGGCGCAGGCCCTGGGCGACCAGACGGTCGATCTTCGCCTCGACGATGTCGCGCGCTCCGGTGCGGACCAGGACGTCACGGACCTCGGCGAGACGGTGCTCCGGCAGATCGGTTCGGCCGAGGGACCGCCGCAGCAGGGCGAGGGCGGGCCGGTCGTCGGCGGCCTCGGCCCGGGCCTGCGCCACGGCGACCAGATAGGTGGGCTTGCCGGCCCGGATGTCGCCCCCGGTGGGTTTGCCGGCGTGCCGGGGGCCCCCGAAGACGTCGCCGAGGTCGTCCCGGAGCTGGAAGGCGATGCCGACGCACCGGCCCGCCGAGCACAGCGCCCGGCTCCGTGCGGCGTCCGCGCCCGCCAGCGCCGCCCCGAGGGCGAGGGGGCGCTCCACCGAGTACAGGGCGCTCTTCAGACAGGCGGCGCGGATCGCGCGGGCCAGGGACCTGGAGGAGGTGGCCTGGCCCTGGATGTCCAGGTACTGCCCGGCCACCATCTCGGTGCGCATGGTGCTCCAGAGCTCGCGGACGGCGTGGTCGGCGGCCGGTGCCGCCGTCCTGGTCGCGGCGACGATGTCGTCCGCCCAGGCCAGGGCCAGATCGCCGGCGAGGATCGCCGCGGCCTCGCCGAACCGGGCCCCGTGGGCCGGCTCCGTGACGTCGGCGTACTGCGCGGCGATGTCCGCGTGCAGAGCGAGTCGTCCGCGGCGCAGCCGGGAGCCATCCATGACGTCGTCGTGCACCAGCGCGCAGGTCTGGATCAGTTCCAGCGCGGCGCCGATCCGCAGGGCGGCCTCCGTCTCGGCGGCCCCTCCCCCGCACGCGCGCAGGGCCCACCAGACGAAGCGCGGACGCATGAGCTTGCCTCCGTCCAGGGCGAACCGCGCGACGCGCTCGGCCAGATCCTCCGCGAACACCGGGTCGAGCGCGGCGGCCCGTTCGGTGCGCTCCGCCAGCAGTCCCCGCAGCACGCCTCGCACGGCCCCGGGGACGTCGCGGTCGACGGCGTGCGGCTCGTACGCGACCGCCGGCGCGTGTGACGGGACTTCCTCGGACGGGACCTCCTCGGACGAGACCTTTTTGGACGGGACCTCGTCGGATGAGCTCTCGCCGGACGACGTCTCGTCGGACGGGACCCCTTCAGGAGATCCGGGCGGTGACGCTGCCGCAGGGTGATCCTTCGCGTCGCTGGGGCCCATCAGGGTTCCTTCCGTCGCCGGCACAGCGGTGTCTGCTTCAACGCCTTCCGTGGCGGAGGCCCGCACGGATGCGCCGGAGGAGTGAAAAGGAGCGGCCGGTTCGCGCTGCGCGCCGTCGCGCGCGACGGCGCGCTGTGACGCGGCACGACACGATGCGACGCAAAGCGCTGCACAGACGATGCAAGTTGTCTCCCTCGGGCCCGTCCTCGCAGGGTGGAGGAGCTGCGGGAGCCCGGCGCCGGCAACCCGGCTCGACGGGACGGGTGCCCCGCAGCTCGCCCGGCACCCCATGGGGCGCGACGGACCACAGCCCGCACAAGGAGCAGACGCCATGACTGCACAGCAGGCCACCAGGCACCGTCACGACGCCGTCCCGCCAGGGACCCCGGCGGAGGACTCCCCGGCGTGCGACGACCTGGCCGCCGGTTTCGTCGCCGGGGACGAGGGCAGCCTGACCGCCGCCTACCACCGCTGGGGCCCGCTCGTGTTCACCCTGGCCCGGCGCTCCCTCGGCGACGCCCGGGAGGCGGAGGACGTCAGGCAGTCGGTGTTCCTCGCCGCGTGGCGCGGTCGCGCCGGATACGCCCCCGAGCGCGGCCCTCTCGGCGCCTGGCTCGTCGGCATCACCCGACGCAAGATCGCCGACGCCCTGACGGCACGCACGCAGCGGGCCCAACTCGTGGCGGCGGCCGGAGCGCGCATGACCGAGGCACCCGCGAACCCCGACTCACTGCCCGACGCCGTACTGGACCGGGTCCTGATCGGCCGCGAGTTCACCCGGATCCCGGCCCCGCAGCGCCTGGTGCTCACCCTCGCCTTCTACGACGACCTGACGCAGACACAGATCGCCGAGGTCACCGGCTGGCCGCTGGGAACCGTCAAGAGCCACGCGCGGCGCGGGCTGCGACGACTGGGCCATCGTCTGCGAGAGGAAGGCATCCGGGAGCACCCCGCGTGACACGGGAGTCGCGCCTGCCGCCGAGGCCGCCCCCGACGCGGAAGACTTCCCCGAAGCACACGACCATCCCGGGACGCCACCGCACCCGGCACGACACCGAACCCGCAACGACGCCGAGCCCGGGAACACCACCGAGCACGCAACGACAAGGACGGAGCCGCAGGTGCTGGAAGCCGACGTGGCCATCGTGGGCGCGGGAGCGGCCGGCCTGTCCCTGGCACACCGGCTGTCACGACGCGCCCCCGGCGCCCCCCGCCTGTCGGTGATCCTGCTGGACGCGCCCCCCGGCCCCCTGCGTCCCCCGAGCCGCACCTGGTGCTTCTGGGAGAAGGGACCCGGCCCGTACGACGCCGCCCTCAGCGCCGTCTGGCGGCGGTTGCGCGTGCACACCCCGGCGGGCCGGGAGCTCGAGCGGGACATCGCGCCCCTGACCTACAAGATGCTCCGCTCCGACGACTTCGAGGACCTCGTCGCGCGCGACCTGGCCCATGGCGACGAGGTCCGCCGTCTGGAGGCGGCCGTCGAGACGGTGGACGGCGTCGCCGGAGGGGCCGTGGTCCGCGCCCGTTCCGGGGAAGGCTCGCTCCTGACCGTCCGCGCCCGCTGGGTCTTCGACTCCCGGCCCCTCGGGAGCCTGCCGGCCGCCCGCACCACCCTGTTGCAGCACTTCCACGGCTGGTTCGTCCGCACCGGGAAACCGGTGTTCGACGGCGGCACGGTGGAGTTCATGGACTTCCGGGTGCCGCAGCCGTCCGGCGGTCTCGCCTTCGGCTATGTCCTGCCCACCGCCGGCGACCGGGCGCTGGTGGAGTACACCGAGTTCTCCGGTGCGGTCCTGCCGCGCGACACCTACGACACCGCGCTGCGCCGCTACAGCGAGGAGGTGCTGGGTCTGCGCGGCTTCGAGGTCGTCGGTACGGAGAGCGGGGTGATCCCCATGACCGACGCGCGCTTCGCCCGCCGGTCGGGGCCTTCGGTGTTCCGTATCGGCATGGCCGGGGGCGCCACACGGCCGTCCACGGGCTATACGTTCTCCGCGATCCAGCGGCAGACACGGGCGATCGCCGCCGCACTGCGCGCGGGCCGCACCCCGGAGCCTCCCCCCGCCCACCCGGCCCGCTCGCGCGCGATGGACGCGGTGCTGCTGAGGGCCCTGGACAGCGGGCGGGTCGACGGCGCCGCCTTCTTCACCCGGCTGTTCTCACGGGTTCCGGCGGAACGGCTGCTGCGGTTCCTGGACGGGGGGACCCGCCTCCACGAGGACCTCGCCCTCGGCCTGCGCACGCCCGTGCTGCCGATGCTCCGCTCCGCGCTGGAGCTGTCCTGGCTGCCCCGCGGACCCGCCGAACAGCCCTTCTCCGGCGGGCCGTTCCCGGGCCACGACCCCGGCCGTCCCTGACCGGCACGGCGCCCTTCCGTGCACCAGACCGAGGAGATCCCATGACGCTGCTCCGCGACGAGGACCTGGCCGCCGCGTTCGACCACGCCTCGCGCAGCTACGACACACTGGTGTCCGCCAATCCCGGCTACCACGGCCACCTGCGCCGCTCGGCGCGCCGCCTCGGGCTGCCCCGGCGGGGGGCCGGTCTGCGCGTGCTCGACCTCGGCTGCGGGACCGGCGCGTCGACCGCCGCACTCGCCTCCGTGCTCCCCGAGGCCGAGATCACGGCGGTGGACGCCTCGGCGGGCATGCTGGAGCGTGCGGCCCGCAAGCCCTGGCGCGAGGGGGTGAGCTTCGTGCACGCGCCCGCCGAACGGCTGGCGGAGGCCGGTGTGGAGGGGCCGTTCGACGCCGTGTTCGCCGCCTATCTCTTCCGAAACGTCACCGATCCCGGCCGCGTCCTGTCGACCGTCCGCGACCTCCTGGCCCCTCGGGGCCGCCTCGCGGTGCACGAGTACACCCTCAGCGGCCGGACCGTGCACCGCGCCGTGTGGACGGGGGTGTGCCGTGGCCTGGTCCTGCCCGTCGCCACCGTCCTCGGCGACGGCGACCTCTACCGCCATCTGTGGCGCAGCGTGGTGGAGTTCGACACCGCCGACGACTTCGCCGCGCGGGTCCGCTCCCATGGCTTCGAAGCCGTGCGGGTGCTGCCGCTGCCCGGCTGGCAGACCGGCGTCACGCACACGATCGTCGGCCGCCGGCCGGCCGCCGCGGGGGACGGCCGATGAGGGCGCGCGGGGGCATCGACCCGTTGAGGCCGGGCAGGGACCGGCGGGTCCGCAGGGTGAACGCCGTACCGGGCGCGCCGCGCTGCATGGGCGAGCGGCCTCCGACGGCCGCTGTCGTCGGCGGCGGTATCGCCGGGCTGGCGGCCGCGACGGCGCTCGCCGAACGCGGGGTGCGGGTCACCCTCCACGAACGGGAGGCGACCCTCGGCGGACGCCTGGCCGGCTGGCCGACGGTCCTGTCCGACGGGACGACCGTCACCATGAGCCGCGGCTTCCACGCGTTCTTCCGGCAGTACTACAACCTGCGCGGACTGCTGCGCCGGACCGACCCCGGCCTGACCCGCCTGCGGGCACTGCCCGACTACCCCCTCCGCCACGTCGACGGTCTCCACGACGGTTTCCGGCATGTGCCGCGCACCCCACCGTGGAGTGCTCTGGGATTCGTCGCGCTGAGCCCCTCCTTCGGGCTGCGGGACCTGCTCCGGATGGATCCGTTCGCCGCGCTGCCTCTTCTGGACGTGCGGGTCCCCGAGGTCCACAACCGGCTCGACGACGTCAGTGCCCGTGACTACCTGGACGCGATCCGTTTCCCCGAGGCCGCGCGGCACCTCGCGTTCGAAGTGTTCTCCCGCAGCTTCTTCGCCGATCCGCGCGAACTGTCCGCCGCCGAGATGGTCCTGATGTTCCACATCTACTTCCTCGGCTCGGCGGAAGGACTCCTGTTCGACGTCCCGAACGAGCCCTTCCCCACCGCGCTGTGGAACCCCCTCGCCGCCTATCTGCGCGGCCACGGGGCCGACCTGCGCACCAGCACCCCGGTGGAGGCGGTCGAGCCCCTGCCCGACGGCGGTTTCCTCGTCGCCGCCGGCCAGGAGGAACGACGGTACGACGCGGTCGTCCTGGCCCTGGACACGTCCGGCCTCCGTTCCCTCGTCCAGCGCTCCCCCCAGCTGGCGGACGCCGCATGGCGCGAGCGGGTGGCGGCGCTGCGGAGCGCGCCGCCCTTCCTGGTGTCCCGCCTGTGGCTGGACCGCCCCGTCGCCGCCGGCCGTTCCGGCTTTCTGGGCACCGCCGGCTACGGCACGCTCGACAACGTCAGCGTGCTCGACCGCTGGGAGGGCGAGGCCGCGCGCTGGGCCCGCCGCGCCGGCGGATCCGTCGTGGAACTGCACGCCTACGCCCTGTCCGACCGCTCGCCCCGCGACGTCGAACAGAAGCGTCTGCTGGAGCAGTTGCACCGGGTGTATCCCGAGACGCGTGCGGCGAGGGTGCTGGACGAACGGCACGAGTGGCGTGCCGACTGCCCGCTGTTCCCGGTGGGCGGGTACGACGACCGGCCCACGGTGCGCACCAGCGATCCCGCTCTGGTGGTCGCCGGGGACCTGGTCCGCACCGGCCTCCCGGTGGCCCTCATGGAACGGGCGGCCACGAGCGGATTCCTGGCCGCCAACGCGCTGCTGGAGCGGTGGGGAGTCCGGGGCCAGACACTGTGGACCGTCCCCGACGGCGCCCGAGGCCCCCTGCTGCGCCGCCTCGCCCGCCTCGGCCGAGCCCGTCAGACAGGCTCGTAGACGGTGCCGGACTCGTCCCTGCGCAGCAGACCCTCGGCCGCGGAGGTCGCGGCAGGAGGGCGGATGATCCTCGGTGGGGGCCGTGTTCATGGTGTCCATTCGGGTTGTCGATCCGGGCGCCGCTCGTCGTCGGAGCCTCGGGCACCAGCACACGTACCGCGATCTCGGGCTGCCGCTGAAGGGGTTTCGGCGGACGGGTTCGTTCTCAGCCAGGCCGTCGGCACCCGGCGGCAGGCTGCGGGTGAGGGACCCGGAGGAGAGTCGGAACCGCTTCGGCGGTCCGATGACGCCGCAACCACAGGGACGTCACGGCCAACAGCCCCGTGAAGACCACCAGTAGGAGCACGGACACCCACATGGGCCGGCTCCCGGGACGCGTCCACCCCTCCCCGGCCGCCGACACCGCCCACAGGAACGCGGCGGTCGCGTAGAAAGCCCGGATTCGTCGCAGTTGCCGCACGACCGGCGGCGGCATCAGGTGGTCTTCTCTCGGCTGGTCTTTTCTCGGCTGGTCTGCTCTCGGCGTCATGGCGCCCCGTGTACCCGCATCCCTCGCCGCCTCACCGGTCACCAGTGGAGAACACACCGCAGTACGGTGCGAGTTGCCGCGCGCACCGGTCCGGCCGGGGCCGCCGGGGGCGCGGCCCCGCTGCTCAGAGGTCGCGCTGCACCAGATACGCCGACAGCGCCCGCAGTTCGTCCCCGGCTCCGCCCTCCGGCAGGACGCCGGCCAGCGCGACGTCCGCTGCCGCGATGTGCGCCCGTGCCTCGTCCAGAGCCGCCGTCCTGCCGCCCGCCGCCTCGACGAGGCCGGCCGCCTCCTCGGGGTCCGCCCCCGACCGCAGCAGCACGGCCAGACGCCGGGCTTCGGTGGACGGGGAATCGAGCGCGGCCAGGACGGGGAAGGTCTTCTTGTGCTCCCGGAGATCGCCGTGCACGGGTTTGCCGGTGACTTCGGGGTCGCCCCAGATGCCCAGCACATCGTCGACGATCTGGAACGCCAGGCCGAGACGGCGGCCGGCTCGGTCGAGCGCCGAGACCACGTGCGGCGGGCCTCCGCCCAGCAGCGCGCCGAGTGCGGCCGCGCTGCCGAGCAGCGCCCCGGTCTTGCCCTCGGCCATCGCCCGGTACTCCGCGGGACGCACTCGCTCGGGCCCCGTCCAGGGACGCGCGGCGAACAGCAGGTCCTCGGCCTGACCGTGCACCAGGTCGCCCAGCGCCGCCGACAGCAGGCGCAGCGCGGAGGCACCCGCCCCGGTGGCCGCGAGCGTCTCGACGGCCAGCGCGAACAGGGCGTCGCCCGCGAGGACGGCGGGCCCCGTGCCATATGCCGCCCAGACGGCGGGGCGGCGGCGCCGGGCCGCGTCGCCGTCCATGATGTCGTCGTGCATCAGCGAGAAGGTGTGCACCAACTCCACCGCGACCGCCGCGGGCACCCCGGTCCGCCCGGCGGCGCCCACCGCCTCGGCGCCGAGCACGGCCAGTGCCTGCCGCACCCCCTTGCCCCCGGACGCGGCGGCGGGGGCCGGGGCGCCGCCCACCTCGCACCAGCCGAAGGAGTACGCAGCCATCTCGCCCACCCAGGGGTGCATCCGCCCGACCGCGTCCCGCAGGGCGGGCCGCACCAGCTCGCGGCAGCGTTCCAGCACGAGGGGAACGTCTGTCTGCGCCCGCAACGCCGAGGAGACCGGGGTCACCGTACGGCCTCCGCCCGGACACCGCGCTCGGCGGCCCGCTCGCCGCGCTGCGCCCTGCCGCCTGGACGCGCCTGCTCGTGTGCGGGGAGTGCGCCATGGTCCCGCATGACGTGTTCGCCCTGGTCCCGCGGACCGCGTTCGCCCTCGTCCCGGGTAACGCGTTCGTCCTCGTCCCGCAGGCCGAGCTCTTCCCGTGCCCGTGCCACCATCTGCCGCGCGTGCCGGAGCCCGATCCGGTCCAACTCCCGTGCCAGGTCGGCCAGTTCCGACGCGGTCTCGGTACGGTTCCAGCCCAGTCGGGCGAGGGACTTGACCAGGCCCAGCCTGGACAGCGCCTCCCCGCGCGGCTCGCTCATCTC
Organism: Streptomyces sp. SP18BB07; assembly: GCF_036322545.1. Classification (NCBI taxonomy): domain Bacteria; kingdom Bacillati; phylum Actinomycetota; class Actinomycetes; order Kitasatosporales; family Streptomycetaceae; genus Streptomyces; species Streptomyces sp. SP18BB07. Next base: position 51,321 of record NZ_JAQYWT010000226.1, on the reverse strand, counting down.
GCGGAACTCCGCGAGTGCCAGCTCGTACGTGTCCCGCGCCTCGGCGTGCCGCCCCGCCCGGTAGAGGACGTTGCCCCGCATCTTGTGGTTGTAGGCCAGCGCGCTGGACAGCCGCATCGCCCGGCAGATCACCTCGGCCTCCGACAGCAGGGCGAGCGCCCGCTCGACGTCCCCGTCCCGCGCCGAGACGATGTCGGCGAGCCCGCGCAGTGCCCAGGCGTGGCCGCGCCGGTCGTCGGCCCCCTCGGCTATCTGGGCCGCCTCTTCGAACATCGCGTAGGCGCTGTCGTACGCCCCCCGCTGGCGGTGGATCTGCGCGATGCCCTCCAGCGCCCACACCGTGTGGCGCGCCTCCCCTCGTCGCCGGGCCTCGGCCAGCAGTTGTTCGTACAGCTGGGCGACGGCCTCGTAGTCGCCCTGGATCCTGCCCGTCTCGGCCAGCCCCGCGAGGGAGTAGCCGCGCACGACGACGTCGCCTCCCCGTTCACCCACCTCGGCCGCCAGTCCGAGCAGCCGCCGGGCCAGGGCGAACGAGCCCCGTTGCCGGGCCAGTGTGCCGCCGCTCCACAGGGCCCAGGCCATCGCTCCCTCGTCCCCCACCGCTCTGGCCGCACGGTAACTCGCCTTCCACGCCCGGTCGGCCTCCGCGATCTGCCCCAGCCGACGGTGCGCCTCGGCCACGGCGAGCCCGGAGCGTGCCGCCTCGCCGTGCTCCCCGGCGCGCTCGGCCTCTCTCAACTGCCGTGTGCCGGCGGCCAGTACCTCGGTCAGCGAGGAATTCACGGACAGGGTGGTCAGAGCGCCTTGGTATTCGGGCGCGAAGGCCTTGCCGTACATGGAACCCTTTCGTTGGATGCACCCTATACACGCTGCGTATACACGGCATGTATAGGGTGCGAAAATCGACGCCGCCCCGGGAGCCGGGGCGGCGTCCGTCACCGATCAAGATGCCGTGCGCGCCGGGAGGGTTGCTCGTGAGGCGCAGATCACCTCACCGCGCGGCACGGACCCAGCCAGGCCGCCAACCATCGGCGCACGTCGCTCAGTTGGGGTTGCCCGCGTGAGTGAGCGTCGCCCAGGCGTTGAAGTAGTTGTCCGTGCCCGACGGTCGGCGCGCCTCGGTGTACTTCTGGGTGTGGGACATCGCGATGCCGAGGCGGTGGTGGAGGGCGTTGAAGCCGATCTCGGTGACCCGGCCGAGCCCCTTGTCGACGGAGCCGCCGCACAGCCAGGAGGGTACGGCGGTGCCGTTCTCGTAGGACGTGTGGAAGCCCAGGGCGTGGCGCAGCCGGTCCTGGATCCTGGGGTAGAGGTCCTGGCCCTGGATGCGGCTGGTCTCCGCGATGTTCGCGAGGGAGGCGATGCCCCAGCCGGTGTGCCCGAAGTCGCGGCAGGTCTCCTGCGAGAGGCCGTCGGTGAAGGTGCTCTGCCCCTGCCAGTACTTGATGATCTCGGCGCTGGTGTCGATGCTGCTGCGCGGGGGCGGCTCGGGCAGGTCGCCGTCGCTGTTCAGATAGACGTACGCCGGGACGCGGGCGAGATAGGTGGCGACGGCCTTGTCGTAGGCGGCACGGTCCTCGATGAAGACGGAGATGCCGAGCGCGGCCTCGGTCATGACCAGTTCCCAGTTGCCGTTCTTGGTCGCCGCGCCGTTGATGACCTCGGGGAGGTACACGTCGCGCAGCATGGTCGCGAAGCGGCCCGAGCCCGGCCAGCCGCCGTCGTAGGTGTACTTGATGATCTCGGCGGCGCGTGGCCAGGTGGCACCCGCCCAGCCGGTCTGCAGCGGGGCGTTGCTGTTGGTGTGGTCGGTGATGGTCGCGGACCAGGCGTCCATGATCTCGATCGACTTCCTGGCGTACCGGCTGTCCCGGGTGAAGTACCAGGCGAGGGCCTGGGTGTAGGCCGCGAGGGCGTCCTGGCGCTCGTCGGTGCAGCCGTTGTTGGGGTTGGAGGAGGAGCCGCACTCCACGACGGGCCGCGGTTTGGCGGCACGCGTCAGCGAGGCGTAGGAGCTGGCCATCATGGCGTCGTAGGCGGCCTTCCACGGCTGTTGGCCGGCCTGCACCTTCGACCGGGCGTGGTCGAGCTGACCCCGGCTCACCAGCACTCCCGGATGGGTGAAGGCGGCTGGTGCGGCGGTCGCGCGCGGGGCGGGGCCGGTGAACTGAACGCTCAACAGCCCAGTCAGCAGGGCGAGTACAGCGAGCAGGGCGGTTCTGGTGCGTGACATCCGGTGACCTCTTCCGTTCAGGGAAATTCGTTCATGAATGAGAACGTCGTTCCGAATACAGAAGCTTGGTCCGGACCATAGAAATCAACCGTGAACATGTCAATGCAGGCGTGGAAAACCGTCTCCCGACTTCCCGTGGGCAAGTCGGGAGCGCGTCACGTACGGCGGCGTGCCACCGGGGCTACTTCACCGAACCCGCCATCACCCCCTGGACGAAGTGCCGCTGGAAGGCGAAGAACACGGCGACCGGCACGATCAGGGAGAGGAAGGCACCCGGGGCCAGGACGTCGATGTTGCTGCCGAACTGCCGTATCTGTGACTGGAGTTCCACGGTCAGCGGCTGTGCCGAGCTGTCGGCGAACAGCAGCGCCACCAGCATGTCGTTCCACACCCACAGGAACTGGAAGATGGCGAGGCTCGCGAGGGCCGGCCGTCCCACGGGCAGGACGAGACCGGTGAAGATGCGCCACTCGCCGCCCCCGTCCATCCGGGCCGCCTCCAGCATCTCCTTCGGCATCTCGGCGAAGTAGTTCCGCAGCAGGAAGATCGCGAACGGCAGCCCGTAGGAGACATGGAAGAGGACGACCCCCGGGATGGTGCCGAACAGTCCCAGCTGGCCGAAGAGTTTGGCCACCGGCAGCAGGCCGATCTGCACGGGCACCACCAACAGGGCGACCACCAGCAGGAAGAGCGGGTCACGGCCGGGGAAGTCCAGCCAGGCGAAGGCATATCCGGCGAGGGCCGCGATGACGACGACGAGGACGGTCGTGGGCACCGAGATCAGGACCGTGTTCCAGAACGCCCGGGTGATGCCGGAATTGCCCAGCAGCGCCGAGTAGTTGTCGAACGACAGCTGGCCGGGACTGGAGAGCGCCGTCCACCAGCCGCCCCTGGCCGTGTCCTCGGTGGACCGGAGGGAGGACAGGAGCAGTCCGGCGAGCGGGGTGAGCCAGATCAGGCCGACGACCACGAGGAAGGCCTGGACGAGACTGTTGCCGAGCGCCCGCCTGAGCGCGGTGACGTTCATCGCTGACTCCCTTTGAAACGGCGGACGTTGAAGACCATCGCGGGGACGACCAGCAGCAGGAGCAGGACGCCGAGCGCGCTGCCGAGCCCCTGGTCGTTGCCGCCGCCGAAGGACACCAGCCACATCTGGGTGGCGAGCACGGTGGCGTCCTCCTGCACGGGTCCGGGCGCGATGATGTAGACGAGGTCGAAGACCTTCATCACGTTGATGACGAGGGTCACGAAGACCACGGTCAGGACCGGGGCCAGCAGCGGCACCGTGATCCGGCGGAACACCTGCCACTCGTTGGCGCCGTCCATCCGCGCCGCCTCCAGCGTGTCCCGGGGCAGGGTCGACAGGCCGGCGCCGATCAGCACCATCGCGAAGCCGGTCCAGATCCACAGGTAGGCGCCGATGACGGCCGGGGTGACAAGTGTCGGACCGAGCCAGGAGATGCCCTCGTAGGGCGGGGCGAAGTTGGAGCCGGGGAGCGTGACGGTGTAGGAGCCCGCCGCCAGGTCGGGGAAGCGGAAGGAGCCGTCGGGCGCCGTGGTCGTGGTCGCGACCGTCCGCCCGTCGCGCACCGCCTCGACCTTCATCTCCGGCAGACCGCTCTCCCGGCGGTCCACCTCGCCCTGCGTGCCTCCTCCGCCGGGGGTGAAGTCCAGGTAGACGACGCCGCGCAGTTCGTCGGGGCCCGCCGCGCGGGCCGCCGCCGGGTGGGCGGGCTCCGCGCCCTTGAGATCCTTCGGCGCGACGCCGACCAGGCCGAGGGCCACCGTGTCGCCGGGCGACACGGTCGCGGTCGTACGGTACGAGCCGTCGCCGCCCGCGGTGAGGCCCTGGTCGTCACGGGCGCGGGCCGTCGGGTACGAGGAGGTGCCCCGGAAGGCGTCGTGGATGCCGACGACCGCCGCGTTGAGGACGCCCTTGTCGGGGTCCTCGTCGTAGGCGAGCCGGAAGATGATGCCGGCGGCGAGGAAGGAGACGGCCATCGGCATGAACAGCAGCAGCTTGAACGCCGTGGCCCAGCGGACCTTCTCGACCAGCACCGCGAGGATCAGCCCCAGCCCGGTGAGCAGGGCGGGCGCCACCACGACCCAGACGGTGGTGTTGCGCACGGCCTTGAGGGTGGCCGGGTCACGGAACATCTCGGTGTAGTTGTCGCCGCCCACGAACCGGGTGCCGGAGGCGTCGAAGAAGCTGCGGCCGACCGAGAACAGCACCGGATAGAGGACGAGGGCGCCGAGCAGGAGCAGCGCGGGCAGGACGAAGAGCAGGGCGACGATCCGGCCCCGCCGCCGGGAGCGCCGCTCGGGGGCGGTGCTTCCGGCGGCGGGCGGAGGCGCCACCTTCGTGAGTGTGGCGGTCATCGCGGTCAGTCCTCGTAGGCCTTGGCCGCGGCGTTCTCCAGCCGGTTCGCGGTCGCCTTCGGGTCGGAGGGGTCACGCAGGAAGTCCTGGAGGATCTTCCACTCCCCCGCGCCCTTCGTGCCGCCGAACGCGGCCGGTGCCTGGTCGGACATGTCGAAGCGGACCGAATCCCCGGCCGCGATCAGGGACTTGGCGGTCGTGCGGGTGACGTCGTCGCCGTAGGAGGAGAGGTCGAGCCCCTTGTTCGGGGACAGGAAGCCGCCCGCCTCCGCCCACACGGCGGCGGCCTCGGGGGTGGCCAGGTACTCCAGGAGCGCCATGCCGGCCTTGGTGTTCTTGCCGTCCTTCAGGACGACGGCCGCGTCACCGCCGCTGACCACGGGCGCCGTCCCGCCGCCGACGGGCGGGAAGGGGAAGAAGTCCGCGTCCTCGCCGATCTTCCGGCCGAACTGGTCCTTGGCGACGCCGGCGACGAAGTCGCCCTCGTAGACCATGCCGGCCTCGGGCTCGGGGCCGAAGACCTTCTCGACGGAGCCGGGGAAGTCGGTGTTCAGGGCGCCCTTCTGTCCGCCGGCCAGGAGCTGCTTGTCCGCGAAGAGCTCACCGAGGGTGGTGAGTGCGTCGACCACGCTCTGGTCGGTCCACTTCAGCTCATGCGCGGCGAGGGCGTCGTACTTCTCGGGGCCGGCCTGGGAGAGGTAGACGTTCTCGAACCAGTCGGTGAGCGTCCAGCCGTCCTGTCCGGCGACGGAGAAGGCGGCGAGACCCGAGTCGGACACGGTCCGCCCGGCCTTCAGCATCTCGTCGTACGTCTTCGGCGGCTGGACACCCGCCTGGTCGAGGGCGTCGGGGCTGTACCAGACGGTCGACTTGTGGGCCGCCTTGAAGTACAGGCCGTAGAGGGTGTCGTCGACGCTGCCGTAGTCCTTCCAGACGTCGGCGTAGTGGGCGTCGACGGACTTGGTGGCGGCGGCGGACAGCGGCTTGAGCCAGCCCGCCTCGGCGAACTGCTGGAGCACGCCGACCTGCGGGACCATCACCACGTCGGGGGCGTTGCCGCCCTCGATCTTGCTGCCGACGACCGTGGAGACGTTGTCGCCGGTGGACACGAACTGGGTCTTGGCGCCGGTCTTCTCGGTGAAGGCGTCCAGGACCTTCTGGAAGTTCTTCTGCTCGGTGCCGGACCAGACGCCGGCCACGGAGACGGTCTGGCCGGTGAGCGGCTTGTCCCCGCCGCCCGCCGCGACGGGATCCCCTCCTCCGCAGGCGGTGGCGCCGAGCGCCAGTGCGAGGACGAGGGCGGTACAGCTCGCGGGCAGGGTGGTACGTGGTCGCATCATCGTCGATGTCCCTTCGGAAGGTGTCGCAAGGTGATGGCGTGGCGGGGGTGTGGGGCTCAGGAGTCGGTGTCGTCGCCGATCCACCAGGCGGCCGTGGCGCCGGGGAGGACCCCGGCCGGGCACGGGCCGCTGGACAGCAGAGGGGTGCCGGGGACGGGTGCCGGCGCGGGTGCCGTACCGAAGTTGACCGCGCAGACCAGGCCGTCGCCGCGGACGAAGCCGAGGACCCCGGGCTGGGTGTCGAGCCAGCGCAGCGTGCCCTCGCCCAACTGCGGCAGGGCCGCGCGCAGTTGGAGTCCGTCGCGGTACAGGTGCCAGAAGGAGCGGGTGTCGGCGAGGGCCCGGTCGGTGGCGTACTCGGCGAAGTAGTCGGGCTGCGGCAGCCAGGGCTTGGCGCCCTCCACCCCGGAGGTGAAGCCGAAGGGTGAGGCCTGTCCGGACCACGGCAGCGGGACGCGGCAACCGTCGCGGATGCGGGCGCGGCTTCCGGTGCGCCGGAAGATCGGGTCGGTGAGCACGTCGTCGGGCAGGTCGACCACCTCGGGCAGGCCCAGCTCCTCGCCCTGGTAGATGTACGCCGCGCCGGGCAGGGCCAGCATCAGCAGGGCGGCCGCGCGGGCGCGGGCGGCGCCGAGTCCGCTGCCCTCGGTGGCCGGTTCGCCATAGCGGGTGACGGTGCGGACCTGGTCGTGGTTGTTCAGGACCCAGGTGACGGTGGAACCGGTGCCGGCGATGTCCTCCATGGCCTCGCTGATGACCTTGCGGAAGGCGTCGGCGTCCCAGGAGGCGCTCAACAGGTCGAAGAAGAAGGCCTGGTGCAGTTCGTCGGGGCGGACGTACCGGGCGTGTTCGCGTGCCGTCGGGACGGAGACCTCGCCGACCAGCAGCCGTTCGCGGCCGTCGTGCGCCGTGTACTCCTCGCACACCGAGCGCCAGTGCCGCCAGACGTCATGGACCTCGGGCTGGTTCCAGGCGAGCGGGTTGACCGAGTCGCGGGTGCGGGCGTCGGCCTCGGGGTCCGGGGAGTCGGGCAGCTCGGGGTGTTTGAAGAGGCCCGCGGCGACGTCGATGCGGAAACCGTCGACGCCCCGGTCGAGCCAGAAGCGCAGGACGCCGTCGAAGTACGCGCCGACCTCGGGGTCACGCCAGTTCCAGTCGGGCTGCTCGGGCGTGAACATGTGCAGGTACCACTGGCCGGGGCGGCCGTCGGCCTCGGTGACGCGGGACCAGGCGGGGCCGCCGAACATGGCGTGCCAGTTGTTGGGCGGTTCGGTCCCGTCCGGTCCCCGGCCGTCGGCGAAGTGGAAGCGGGAGCGGGCCGGGCTGCCGGGCGGTGCGGCGAGCGCCTCGCGGAACCAGGGGTGCTCGCTGGAGCAGTGGTTGGGGACGATGTCGAGCAGGACCTTGATGCCCAGCCGCCGGGCGTCCGCCACCAGCAGGTCGAACTCGGCGAGGTCGCCGAAGAGCGGGTCGACGTCGCGGTAGTCGGCTACGTCGTAGCCGTGGTCGTGCTGCGGCGAGGGGTAGAAGGGGCTCAGCCAGATCCCGTCGACGCCCAGCTTCCTCAGGTAGGGCAGTCCGGCCCTGACCCCGGCGAGGTCGCCGACGCCGTCGCCCGTGCTGTCGAGGAAGCTGCGGACGTACACCTGGTAGATCACTGCGTCGCGCCACCAGCGACGTGTGTCGATGTGCTTGAAGCTCACCCGTTGACCTGTCTGTGCGTGCCTTCCCGCCCTAGCGGTTATGCATGCATGTTAGGTAGACATGTCGCGGAGGTGTCAACGAGTCGACGGAAGCTACCGAGAAGTTGGGTATCCAAATACGGACTTATCAGGTCAACCGAATGCCATATGAGACGTGCGCGTTACCTAACAAGTAACTAGGGGGGTCGGGGAGGGACTAGCCCCGGGAGATCGCCGCGAGTTCGCGGGTGAGTCGTCGCACCGACGCCTCGGGCGGCCGGTGTCCGGCCATCGCGTCGTGCACGACCGCCTGGACGACCATGCTGACCTGGTCGTACCGCGGACTCTTCGGGCGGGGCTCCGCCGCGAGGACGCTCGCGCGCAGCGTCGGCAGGTAGGGGAACTCCCGCACCAGTTCCGGATCCTCGTACAGCTCCGCGCGTACGGGAGGCAGCGCGCCCCGGGTGAGGACCTGGCGTTGGGCGCGCTCGCCGGTGAGGTAGGCGATCAGGCGCGCGGCGGTGTCGGGGTGCTCGGCGTGGGAGCTGACGGCCAGGTTGGAGCCGCCGAGCACACTGGTGCCGGGCCCGTCCGGACCGGGCAGCGGCACGGCGCCGATCTTCCCGGCGACCGCGGAGCCCTCGGCGGAGGCGCCGACGTAGGCGTAGGGCCAGTTGCGCAGGAAGAGCAGCCGGCCGTCCTGGAACGCCTGCTTGGACTCCTCCTCCTTGTACTCCAGCGCCTCCCGGGGAATCCAGCCCTCGCGCACACCGCGGGCGAGGAAGCCGATCCCCTCGCGTGCCGCCGAGCCGACGGTGACGCGTTCGCCCTCGTCGCCGAGGATGGTGCCGCCCGCCGAGTACACGGCCTCGGCCGCGTTGACGGTGAGGCCCTCGTAGGGCAGGAACTGGCCCGCGTAGCCGTCGAGTCCGTGCCGGGGCGCGATGGTCTTCGCGTACCGCTCCAGTTCGGCCCAGGTGCGGGGCGGCGGGACTCCCTCCTTCGCGAGGACGTCCGCGCGGTAGAGGAGCAGGCCGGCGTTGGTGACGTAGGGGACGGCGTAGAGCTGCCCGTCGTACGTCGCCGTGTCGACGACCGGCGGGAGGAAGCTGCCGAGAGGGAAGCGGTTCCTCGGCAGCGGGCGGATCCAGTCGGCGGCGGCAAACTCCGAGGTCCAGGTGACGTCGATGTTGAGCACGTCGAAGCGGCCGCGTTCACCGGCACGCAGATCGGTGATCATCTGGGCGCGGGTCTCGTCGGCGGAGTCCGGCAGCTCGACGAGGGTGACCCTCTCGCCTGGGTGAGCGCGGTTCCAGCCCGCGAGGAGCGGTCCGAGATAGCCGGTGAGGTCGCCCGCGGTGGCGAGGGTCAGCGGACCCCTGCCCCTGAGCCCGCCGTCGGCCTGGGCACCGGAGGCACCGTAACCGGCCAGAACGACCGCGAGGACGAGAAGGCCCCTACCGGCGGCGCGTATCCACCGCATAGGTTCCTCCCTGTACACCGGCGCCGGGCACCGTCGCCCGGAGTCAGAGGCCATGTATACCTGTTAGGTATGGGCGATACTAGGGCCTGGAACACAATACGAGGCTGCGAGGAGGACAGCTCGAGTGCGCCTGCCCCTCCTGGCCCTGCTGGCGCGCGGCCCGGCCCACGGCTACGAGCTCAAGCAGGACCTTGAGCAACTGCTGGGCGCCGCGTACCCTCAGCCGAACGTCGGCCAGATCTATGTGACCCTCGGCCGCCTCGAGAAGTCGGGCCTGATCGAGGGCGAGGAGGTCGAGCAGTCGAGCCGGCCCAACAAGAAGATCTACCACCTCACCGACGCCGGGCGGGAGGCGCTGCGCGCCTGGTACGAGGAGACGGGGGACGAGCCGCGGGTCCGGGACGAGTTCTTCATGAAGCTCGCGCTCGCCCCGCAGACCGGTCTCGCCGACCAGATCGCCCTGATCAACAGACAACGGCGCCACTACCTGAACACCATGCGCAATCTGTCGAAGCTCTCCACAGCCGAGAACGGCCGGGACAACCGTGTCTCCCGGCTGCTGATCGAGGGCGCCATGCTGCACCTCCAGGCCGACCTCGACTGGCTGGAGCGCTGCCAGGAGGAACTGGAGGAGCCTCGGTGAGCGACGCCCCCATCCCAGTGCTGCGGGCCGAGGGCCTCGTCAAGACCCATCACGGACAGGGCGCGCCCGCCCATGCCGTGCGCGGTGTGGACCTGTGTGTGCGCGAGGGCGAGTTCGTGGCCGTCACCGGTCCGTCCGGGGCGGGCAAGTCGACGTTGCTGCATCTGCTGGGCGGGCTGCAGCGGCCGGACAGCGGCAGCGTCTGGCTGGGCGGCGAGCGCACCGACGGCTACAGCGAGGCGCGCTGGGCCGTGGAGCGCCGACGCCGTATCGGCATCGTGTTCCAGTTCTTCAATCTGGTCTCGGACCTGTCCGTCGCGGACAACGTGGAACTGCCGGCGCTTTTGGCCGGGGTCTCCGCCAAGCGGGCGCGCGCCGAGCGCGAGGAGCTGCTGGCCGAGCTGGGGCTCACCGGCAAGGAACGCAGCATGCCGGGCGAACTCTCCGGCGGTGAGCAGCAGCGCGTGGCGCTCGCCCGGGCCCTGGTGAACCGTCCCCCGCTGCTGCTGGCCGACGAGCCCGCGGGCAGTCTGGACAGCAAGGGCACCCGTGAGGTGACCCGGGTGCTGTCCCGTTTCCACCGGCGGGGGCAGACGATCCTCCTGGTCACGCACGACGCACGCCTCGCGAGTGCGGCGGACCGGGTCATCAGCTTCTTCGACGGCCGCATAGCCGACGACGTCGAGCTGGACGGCACGCCGGCACCCGGCGCGGGGGTACCCGCCGTGCTGGAGCTGAAGGACTGACCGATGCGAGCCATGGTGCGCTGGGCGCACTCGGACCTGCGGAACCATCGCGGCGAGGCACTGTTCCTGGTCCTCGCCACCGTCGGCATCGTCGCCTCCCTGCTGCTGGCGGCGGCGCTCTTCGGCTACGCGACGAACCCCTGGCAGCGCGTCTTCACGCAGTCCCGGGGTGCCCATGTGTGGATCCACACCGCCGCCTCCGCCGAGGCCTCCGACCTCACCGCGCTGGACGGCCTGGACGGGGTCGAGGCGGTGGCGGGCCCCTACCCGACCACCGCCACGACGGTCGCCTCCCGAGGCACGCGGGCCTCGGTCGAGCTGCGTGGCACCGGCGAGCGGCCCGTCACCGGCCGTCCCCTGCTGACCTCCGGCCGGTGGCTGGACCCCGCCACCGGCCGTCCCCTGCTGACCTCCGGCCGGTGGCTGGACCCCGGCAGGCCCGACGGGGTGGTGCTGGAGAGCGGCCTCGCCCAGGCGCTGCTGGCCGGGCCCGGGGACGTCCTCACCCTGCCGGGCTCCACCGGATCCCTGACCGTCCTCGGCGTCGCCGACAGCGCCGAGCCGGGCTACCGCAAGGGCGAACGGCCCGGGCTGGTCTGGGCGGCGCCGGCCGCCCTGACCCGGACCGGCTCCGTCGGCGGCCAGGTGATCGGGCTGCGGCTGACCGACCCCGACGCCACCGACTACGCCGTCCAGCGTGCCGTCACCCTGCTCGGGGCCGGCCCGGTCAGCGAGGTCTCCTCCTGGCAGCAGGCGCGGTCCGAGGCCCAGGGCGACGACCGGCTGCTCGGCCAGGTGCTGGGGCTCTTCGGACTCGGCGCCCTGGTCGCGGCGGGACTCGCCGTGCACGGGGCGATCGGCACCCGCGTCCGAGGGCATCTGCGGGACATCTCGATCCTCAAGGCGATCGGTTTCACCCCGGGCCAGCTGGTGCGTGTCTTCCTGCTGCAGCACCTCGCCTACGCCCTGCTGGGGGCGGTGGCCGCGGCGGCGCTCACCCAGGCGCTGGGCACCCGGCTGCCGGGCCGGCTCGGGGACGCGGTCGGTGTGTGGCAGGGGCTGCCGGGACACACGGTGGCCCTTGTCGCGGTGCCGGTGGCGGTGGTGCTGTTCATCGGCGCGACCACCGGCCTCGCGGCCTGGCGGGCGGGGCGGGTTCCGCCGGTGCCGGTCCCCCGGGCCGCCGCACCGGCCGGCGGGCGTCTGTCGGCGACGGCACGCCGGGCGCTGGCCCTGCGGCTGCCGCCCGCGCTGGTCCTCGGCTGGCACAAGGCGTTCACCCGCCGGCCGCGCACCCTGGCCACGATCGCGCGGCTCGCGCTGCCGTTGACACTGATCGTGGTGGCGATGAGCGCGTGGACGACCATCGACCGCTTCCACGCCCGTCCGGAGCAGATGGGCCTGCCCGCCGCGCTGACCGTGCACGCCGACGACGGTGCGGACGCCCGGGCGACGCGGGCCCTCCTCGCCCGTCATCCCGAGGTGGCCGCCGCCCACCCGGGCGTCGAGGTCGCCGCGCTGGTGCCGGGCCAGACCGCCACGATCGCGCTGCGCGGCCTCGGCACGGACGAGAACCCCTACCCCTTCACCCTCGCCGAGGGCCGTACCGCCCGGGGACCCGACGAGGCGGTGGCCGGGCAGGGGCTGCTGGACCTGCTGGACGCGCGGGTCGGCGACTGGGTGCGCATGACGGTGGGCGGCCGTCCGCAGATCCTGCACATCGTGGGCCGCAGCATCGAACCGGACAACGCCGGCCGCGTCATCTCCACCTCCCTCGACACCCTCCGGGAGAACGACCCCGCACTGCGCCCCACGCTCTACCAGCTGCGCCTGCGCCCCGACGCCGACCCGCACGCGGTCGCCGCCGAGCTGACCGGCGAGGCGGGCCGGGGGCAGCTGGACGTGCACGCGGTGCCGAACCCCGCCGACGGACTCTCGCCACTGCGGGGTGTCGTCGTCGGTCTGCTGGGCGTGCTCGCGCTCATCGGCCTCGTCGAACTGCTGACCGTCATCGGCGGCACCGTGCGCGAGGGCGAACGGGACCTGCTGGCGCTCAAGGCGGCCGGGCTCTCACCTCGGCAGATCACCGCGATCACCGTGACCGCCACGGGCTGCACCGCCCTGGCCGCGATCGCGGTCGCCCTGACGCTGGGGCTCCCGCTCGCGCGATGGCTGATCGACGCCCAGGGCCGGTCGAGCGGCATCGGGGCCGGCATCGCACAGGGACCCTCACTCGTCGCGTTGTCCGCGTTCGGGGCGGCGGCGCTCCTGGGGGCACTGGCCCTCGCCGTCGTCCCCGCGGCCCGCGCCTCCCGCCGGCGCCTCGCGGACACGTTGAGCGCGGTGGCGTAGCGGAGTCAGTCCTGATTGCCGGTCACAGGAAGCGGCGGATGGGCTGTACGGCGGCTTCCCGGGATCGCTGGAGGAGGGAGCGCCGCTTCCAGTGACCGGGCCGGATCGGATCGCTCGACGCGAGGTCGTCCTCGAAGTGCGCGTCGAGGGTGCGGGTGAACTCCTCGTCGAGCACGGCCAGCATGAGCTCCTCGTCGTGGTCGAGGGAGCGCCGGTTGAAGTTGGTCGAACCGATCAGCGCGGCGACGCTGTCGACGGTGACGACCTTGGCGTGCATCATCGTCGGCCGGTACTGGTGGATCCGCACCCCGCAGGCGATCAGCTCGTCGTAGTGGTGCTGACCGGCCAGCCGGCAGACGCGTTTGTCGGTGTGGGGGCCCGGGAGGAGGATCTCCACCGTCACCCCGCGCCGGGCGGTGGCGCACAGCAGCTCGACGAAGTACGTGTCCGGCGAGAAGTAGGCGGTGGCCAGCCGGAAGCGCTCCTCGGCGGATTCCAGCATGACGCGCATCAGGGTCTGCATGTCCTGCCAGCCGAGGCTCGCCGAGCCGCGCACCACCTGGACGATCGACTCTCCCCGCGGTCGGTGCTCGACGAACCGGTCCCGTTCGTCGAAGAGTTCGTCGTGGCACTCGGCCCAGTTCTGCGCGAACGCGGCGGCTATGCCGTCCACCGCGGGCCCGCGGACCTCGACGTGCGTGTCGCGCCACTCGGTCTCGTCACGCGCGTCGCCGCACCACTCCTGGGCGATGCCCACCCCGCCGGTGAACGCGGTCTCCTCGTCGACGACGAGGACCTTGCGGTGGCAGCGGTGGTTCTGTTTGAGGGGTGAGAGGTACAGCGGTTTGCGGAACCAGGCCACCTGTACGCCAGCCCGCTCCATCGTCTCCAACTGCTCGGTCTCGATCAGTCGGCTGCCGAAGCCGTCCAGCAGCAGCCGTACCCGCACTCCGGCGCGGGACCGCTCCGCGAGAGCCTGGGCGAACTCGCGGGCGATGTCCCCCCTCCAGTACACGAAGGTCATCATGTCCACCGTGTGCCGGGCACGGCGGATGGCGCCCAGCATCGCGGCGAAGATCTCGTCGCCGTTGCGCAGCGGGGTGAGCGCGTTGCCCTCGGTCGCCGCGACGCCTATCAGGCGTTCCAGTCGTCGACGCAGGCGCAGGACTCGGTGGTCCACGGGGTGCGTGGTGGTCATGGCGATCGGCTTCCTTCTCGTATCACCCCGCGGGGCGTCGGCGGTTCTCATGCGGGTTGGCCGTGCCAGTCCAGCACCAGGACCGTGGCGTCGTCCTTGAGGTGGCCGTGGCAGGCATCGAGCACCGCGGCGGTCAGGCTGCGGACGACTTCTCTCGGGTGCAGCGCGCGGGTGTCCAGCAGGACCCCTTTGAGATCGGCGGCCGCGGCACCGCGGTCCAGCATCCCGTCGGTGAGCAGGATCAGACGGTCGCCGGGACGCAGTCGCAGTTCCTGTACGCGGTAGGGGATGGGCGCCGCCACTCCGAAGGGCAGGTTGACGGCGAGTTCGATCTCTTCGACGGTGCCGTCACGCAGCCGAAGGGGCCAGGGGTGCCCGGCGTTGACCAGTTCACACAGGCCGGACTCCAGTTCGACGCACAGCAACTGTCCCGTGGCCAGGCCCCGGCTGTGGCGCAACAGGGCCTGGTGGGCGTGGTCGGCCTGCTTGAGGGCGTCACAGCCGCTGCGGCGGGCCTGCCGCAGCGCGCCGACCAACAACGTGGCCAGCAGGGCGGATTGTGTGTCGTGGCCCATGGCGTCGGTGATGGACAGGTGCAGGGTCTCGCGGTCGAGCGTGTAGTCGTAGGTGTCGCCGCCGATGTCGTCTGCGGGGACGAGCCCGGCGGCGAGGGTGAACTGGGCCGCCTCGCAGGCGGGCGACGAGGGCAGCAGCTGGTGCTGGATCTCGGCGGCCAGGCTGGTGCGGGTGGTGCGTCGGCCCACGTGGTAGAGGTCGGTGAAGCGGCGGTCCGTGACGATGATGTAGGCCAGCGCGTGTGCCGCGTCGCGGACCTGCCGGAGCACCGAGTCCGCGATGTGCTGCAGCGTCACCTCCAGGAGGCCGATGCAGTCACCGCGGTTGGTGACCGGCGTGATGACGCGCTGTCCGCCCTGCCCGTCCGGTTCCACGTGCTGGCGCTGGCTCCGCAGGACGTCGTCGTAGACACTGCCGTGCAGATCGATCTGCTCGACCGGGTCCACGACGTCGCCGTCGGCCGCGGCGAGCCGTACCAGCCGCTGCCCCATGAGGTCGACGAACAGGAACGACACACGCTGCGCGCCCAGCCGCTTCTGCAGATCGTGCGCCACCACTTCGACGGAATCCCCGGGCGGGGCCGCCTCCGCAGCGGCCAACAACTCACCCAGTTCCAGGTCTGCACCTTCCACGACAACCTCCGATCGGTTGCCGCACCTTCTTCCCCGAGTTCTTGTGACATCACCCGATGCGCGAGCGGACCACCTCCCGCGACGATGTGGTATGGCCCGGGGGCGAGCCCGGCCGGAGCGTGGCCGAACTCACGATCCGCGGTGGCGAGAAGGAACCGGTCGCGGCCCGGCGGGGTCTCTTTCTTGCCAGGTTCCATGGACCGGAGGGGGAAGCGGTGGAGGCGACGAGTACGCGGGTGCGGCACGGCACCATGACTCCTGTTGTCGCGGCGCGGTGGGCGCTGTGGACGTTCGTCATCGTCAATCTGGCGATCGTCGAGATCTTGTTCCTCACCTCGGGCACGGGCAAGAACGGAGTGCTCACGGTCGCCAAGTTCTTCGGTCTGCACGCGGCCGTGCTGATGCTGTTCCAACTGCTGCTGGTGGCCCGGCTGCCGTGGCTGGACCGTCGTATCGGCATGGACCGGCTGACGCTGTGGCACCGGTGGGTCGGCTTCACCCTGCTGTGGACCCTTCTCACCCACGCCGTGCTGGTGGTGCTGGGTTACGCGAGGCTTGACGATGCCTCGATGGCGAAGACCTTCTTCGCGCTGGCCGGGGTGCCGGCCTCCCTGCTCGGGATGCTGGCCGCGGCGATCGTCGTGGTGGTGGCCGCGGTCTCCGCCCGCACGGTGCGCCGGCGGCTGCGGTACGAGACGTGGCACGGTCTGCATCTGCTGCTGTACCTGGCGTTGGGGCTGTCGTTCGTGCACCAGTTGCTGGAGACCACGACCTTCGGTTCCTCCGTGTTCGCGTGGACCTACTGGTGGGCGCTGTGGCTGTTCGCGTTCGGCGCCCTGGTCGTGGGCCGGATCGTCATGCCCGTGTGGCGCAACGCCTATCACCGCTTCCGGGTCGCGGAGGTCGTGCGGGAGTCGGACGACGTCGTGTCGGTGCGGGTCACCGGGCGCCACCTCGACCGGCTGCCGGCCCGGGCCGGGCAGTTCTGCGTCTGGCGGTTCCCCGGGCACAACCACTGGTGGCTCGCCAACCCGTTCTCGCTGTCGGCGGCACCCGACGGCAGGACCCTGCGGCTGACCGCCAAGGCGGTGGGCAGCGCCAGCGCGGGACTGCGCGACCTGCCCGTCGGGAGCCGCGCGTTCGTCGAGGGGCCGTACGGGGCGTTCACCTCGTTGCACCGGACGCGGCCCGGCACCCTGCTGATCGCCGGCGGGGTGGGCATCACACCGATCCGTTCCCTGCTGGAGGAGGAAGCGGCGGGTGATGTGGTCGTGCTCTACCGGGTCCGCAGCGAGAGTGACGCCGTGCTGGTCGACGAGGTGCGGGCGCTGGTCGCGGGCCGTGGCGGGCGACTGCATCTGCTCACCGGTCGCCGGAGCGAGGGCGCGCCGCCGTTCGACCCGGACCGTCTGCGGGCCCTGGTCCCCGACATCACCGAACGCGATGTGTACGTCTGCGGCCCGCCCGCGATGACCTCGGCCGTGCTCGGCGCCCTGCGCGAACTGGCGGTCCCCCGGCGGCAGGTACACGCCGAACGGTTCGGTCTGGCCTGACGGCGCGAGCCGTGCGCACCGGTGTCGGCGGGATCCCTGTCGGCACCGGTTCCGGCCGGTACCCGGTCCCGGTCGGCACCGCAGGGTTGTCAGGGGCATGCCCGCGCTCTACAGTCCGGACCAGTGCTGCAATGGGAGCGCTCCCATACGGGGGAACCGGGGAGCGCCCGCGCCACCCCCGCATCCCGGCCGTACCTTCGAAAGAGGTCCCCCATGCGACCCCCACCGCATCTCCCGCGCACCGCGCGCACCGCGCTGGCCGCGTTCGTCACCGCCCTCGCGACCCTCGCGGCGCTCTTCGCCGCCACGGCGCCGGCCCAGGCCGACACGACCGTCTGCGAGCAGTACGGATCGAGCGTTGTCCAGGGGCGCTACGTCGTCCAGAACAACCGCTGGGGCACGAGCCAGCCCCAGTGCGTGACCACCACCGACACCGGTTTCCGGGTCACCCGGGCCGACGGTTCCGTCCCCACCAACGGCGCCCCGAAGTCGTACCCCTCGATCTTCAACGGCTGTCATTACACCAACTGCTCGCCGGGGACCAACCTGCCCGCCCAGCTCTCCGGCATCTCCGGCGCCCCGAGCAGCATCTCGTACGGTTACGTGGGCGACGCCGTCTACAACGCCTCGTACGACATCTGGCTGGACCCGACGCCCCGCACCGACGGCGTGAACCGGACCGAGATCATGATCTGGTTCAACAAGGTGGGCCCGGTGCAGCCCATCGGCTCCCCGGTGGGTACGGCCACCGTGGGCGGGCGTTCCTGGCAGGTGTGGTCGGGCAACAACGGCACCAACGACGTGCTGTCCTTCGTCGCCCCGTCGGCGATCGCGAGCTGGAGCTTCGACGTGATGGACTTCGTCCGGCAGGCCGTCTCCCGGGGACTGGCCCAGAACAACTGGTACCTGACCAGCGTGCAGGCCGGTTTCGAGCCCTGGCAGAACGGCACCGGACTGACCGTGAACTCCTTCTCGTCAACCGTCGAGACCGGCGGGAGCGGACCCGGCGGCCCTGGCGGCCCCGGCGGCGGCACGGCCTGCGCGGTGTCGTACGCCACCACCGTGTGGCAGGGCGGCTTCACGGCGAACGTCACCGTCTCCAACACCGGTTCGGCGCCCGTCGACAACTGGCGGCTGGCCTTCACGCTGCCCTCGGGCCAGAGCGTGACCAGCGTCTGGAACGCCTCCGTCTCCCCGTCCTCGGGCTCGGTCACGGCGAGCGCTCTGGCGCACAACGCGAGCATCTCCCCCGGCGGCAGCCAGAGCTTCGGGTTCCAGGGCGACTACGGCGGCACCTTCTCCGCACCGGCCGGCTTCAGCCTGAACGGCACCGCCTGCACCCGGACATGACCGGCGACGCGACGAGCGCGACCGGTCGCAAGATTCGTCCGCCTTCACGATCGAAGGCCGCGGAATCGGAGGAGCCTCAGGGGCATCCTGAAGAGGCCTTCCCTGCATTGGGCCGATGAACTGCACTTCTACTCATACGAACCTGCGAAAGCTTTCGATGGAGCGAGCGAATTTTGCGGGAGGTATTGACGGGGTTCGTCGGCCTCCTATCATCCGAAGTGCTCGATGAGCCGATCGGCGTCCGACATCACGAACCAGCGGACGCGAGCAGAGCTCGTCGAGATCACGAAGAAGCAGAGCCGGCCCTGCCGTACGAGGACAGCGGCACAGATGTGTCATGCCCTCGTCATCATCTGCTGTCCAGAACCTGAGAGTTCCGCACCCGCAGCACCACCAATGGCATCCGACCGTACGAGGAGAACGATGAACCCGTTGAAACGGATCGGCCGACGCCGGGCCTCGGTGTTGGGCCTGGCAGCTCTCGTGGCCCTGGTGACACCCGGCGCCGCGTCCGGAGCGCCGGACGCGGTCAAGGCGTCCACCCTGGGCGCCCAAGCGGCGCAGTCCGGCCGGTACTTCGGAGCCGCCGTGGCAGCCGGGAGGCTGGGCGACGGCACGTACACGGGCATCCTGGACCGCGAGTTCAACTCCGTCACGCCCGAGAACGAGATGAAGTGGGACGCGACCGAGCGGTCGCGCGGGCAGTTCACCTTCGGCGCCGCCGACCAGATCGTGAACCGCGCGACGGCCCGGGGACAACGCTTACGCGGCCACACCCTGGTCTGGCACTCCCAACTGCCGAGCTGGGTCAGCTCCATCACGGACGCCAACACGCTGCGCAGCGTGATGAACAACCACATCACGACCGTCATGAACCGGTACAAGGGCCGCATCCACTCCTGGGACGTGGTCAACGAGGCCTTCGCCGACGGCGGCAGCGGCCAGCATCGCCCTTCGGTGTTCCAGAACCTGCTGGGCAACGGGTTCATCGAGCAGGCGTTCCGCACGGCTCGCACGGCCGATCCGGCGGCCAAGCTCTGCTACAACGACTACAACATCGAGGACTGGAACGCCGCGAAGACCCAGGGCGTCTACCGCATGGTCCGTGACTTCAAGGCGCGCGGGGTGCCCATCGACTGCGTGGGCCTCCAGGCCCACTTCGGCGCCGGCGGTCCCCCCTCCAGCTTCCAGACCACGCTGTCGAGCTTCGCCGCGCTCGGCGTGGACGTCCAGATCACGGAACTGGACATCGCGCAGGCACCGCCGACCGCCTACGCGAACACGGTCAGGGCCTGTCTGAACGTGGCGCGCTGCACCGGCATCACCGTCTGGGGCATCCGCGACAGCGACTCCTGGCGCGCCGGGGAGAACCCCCTGCTGTTCGACCGCAACGGCAACAAGAAACCGGCGTACCAGTCGACACTCACCACCATGGGCGGCACGCCCACGACCCGGCGGGCCGACACCTCCTCGTCCCGGTCCGCCGCCGCGCTGCCCTCCCGCTTCTCCTGGAGTTCCAGCGGGACGCTGATCTCACCGAAGCCGGACGCCACCCACAACATCGCCGGGATCAAGGATCCGACGGTCGTCCAGTACAACGGCAAGTACCACGTGTTCGCCAGCGTCGCGAGCTCCTCGGGGTACAACCTGGTGTACCTGAACTTCAGCGACTGGTCGCAGGCCGGCTCCGCAACTCACCACTACCTGGACCGCAGCGCCATCGGAGCCGGTTACCGGGCCGCCCCTCAGGTCTTCTACTACGCTCCGCAGCGCCTGTGGTACCTCGTGTACCAGACCGGCAACGCCTCCTACTCCACCAACCCCGACATCAGCAATCCGAACGGGTGGAGCGCACCGCGCAACTTCTACTCGTCGATGCCGGACATCATCCGGCAGAACATCGGCAACGGCTACTGGGTCGACATGTGGGTGATCTGCGACAGCGCCAACTGCTATCTGTTCTCCTCCGATGACAACGGGCACCTCTACCGGTCCCGGACCACCGTCGGTCAGTTCCCGAACGGCTTCACCGACACCGTCATCGCGGCCCAGGACTCCAAGTACGCCCTCTTCGAAGCGAGCAACGTCTACAAGGTGCAGGGAGCCAATCAGTATCTGCTCCTGGTGGAGGCCATCGGATCGGACGGCCGGCGCTACTTCCGCTCCTGGACCTCCAGCAGCCTGGCCGGTTCCTGGACGCAGCTGGCCGCGTCCGAGAGCAATCCGTTCGCCCGGGCCAACAACGTCAGCTTCCCCTCGGGAGCGTGGACGAGGGACATCAGCCACGGCGAGATGATCCGCGCCGGGTACGACCAGACGCTGACCATCCCCGCCTGCCGGCTGCAGTACGTCTACCAGGGCCTGAACCCCGGCGCGAGCGGTGACTACAACCTGCTGCCGTGGCGGTTGGGCCTGCTCACCCAGACCAACTCGACCTGCTGATACACCCTTTGAGGCACCGCGGGCCCCCGGCGCGCACGGCGCACGGGGGCCTGTCGCACGTCAGATCCGCCAGGAACGCAGGGTGTCGGCGACCTCGTAGATGGTCAACCTGCTCTCGCGGACCTTCCTGATCAGGTCCGACAGGGCGCCGTAGGGCGGATCGATGCCCTGCGCCGACTGGTCCATGTACTGGGCGGCGACGAACGCGGCGACGAGGCTGTTGCGGTGCGGCAACGGCTCCAGGCGCGCGATGGTGTGCAGCAGCGCGGCCGCGCGCCAGGCGGCGTCGGGGTTCGACGTCTCCAGGGTCGGCATCCGGGTCTTGTGCCGGGCGACGGCCGCCACCAGGGCGGAGTAGTCCGTGACGGACACGTCCTCGGTGCCGAGAGCGGCTTCCTGGACGTCCAGCAGCCAGGAGACGTCGACGTACAGGGTCTCGCTCATCAGGCGGCGGTGACTCCCTGGTCGCGCTGGGACGGGGGCACCTCGTCGGGGAAGGCCTCGTCGAACTCGCCTCGCAGCCGGTCCGCCCACGCGGTGGCGCCGGCGACGAACCGCTTGCGGTGCATCTCGCGGACCCCGAGGTCGTGCATGTACTGCTTCAGGCTCTTGCCCTCGGCCGCCGCGGCCGCCCGCACACCTTCCATTTCCTCGTCCGTGAAGGACACGTTCAGTGATGGCATGCCCGGCATGGTACCTACTTGGCACCTGCCTGCGCCACCGTCCGGGGCACGGGCCCGTCCCCGCGCTCGGGGACGGGCGCGCCCAGGTCCGCCTGCTGGAGCTCGGCGAGCAGTTCGCTCTGGCCGGCGAGCAGCTCGGTCAGGATCCGGCGGGCCGCGCGGAGCAGTTCCGCCACGTCTCCGCCGGCGAGGGCGTAGCTGACGGTGGAGCCCTCCCGGATGGAGACGACGATGCCGGCGCGACGCAGGACGCCCAGCTGCTGGCTGAGACTGGACGGTTCGATCTCGATCTCGCTCAGCAGGTCGCGCACGGGGAGCGGGCCGCCCTGGAGCAGTTCCAGGACCCGGATGCGCACCGGGTGCCCGAGCATCCGGAAGAACTCGGCCTTCGCCTGGTAGAGGGGCACCTGCATGAGAATCGCTCGCTCCCTGCCGCGTTCGACGGGCTCTCTGGGCACGGCGGCCTGTCTGCGCCACCGCGGGCGGACTTGCGTCCCCATCCTCGTGGATCCGGCCCCGCACACCCAGGGGATTGACCCGATCTGGATATGTCCAGTTGAAGAAATCTTCAACTCATGGGCGTGCGAGGTCCTGGGGAACGCGGTGCGCTACACGTCGAGCTCGGCCCCGATGCGCCGAAGCTGGTGGCGGGCCATGGCCAGGTTCGATTTCGTCCGGTCGAGCACGAGGTAGAGGAACAGCCCGTTGCCGCTGCGGCCCTTGAGCGGCTGGATGATGTGGTACTGACTGCCCAGGGTGATGAGCATGTCCTCGATCTCTCCCGTCAGGCCGAGGTGTTCCATGGTGCGCGTCTTGGCGCGGATCACGTCGGTGTTGCCGGCCGCCGCGATCGTCAGGTCCAGATCCTTTCCGCCGCCCAGGGTGCCCAGCGCCATCCCGCTGGTGTAGTCGACGAGCGCGGTCCCCAGGGAACCCTCGATCGAGGTCATGATCTCCTTCAGGGAAATCTCCACATTGGCCATATCGGCGTCTCCTGTCGGTCGGTGCGCGGCTCGGGCATCGCCCGGTCCGCCGGTGCGAGGACCGTATGAGGCGTCCGTCCGCGGCATCCCCGTTGTTCCGCTACTGACCGAGGGAGTCGCACTTGGCCGCGTTCGCGGATCACTTGCGATCATCCGTGCTCGACCGGTGACCGAACGGAGCCGCTGACCGGATCGGTCCGCTCGGGGACCCGATGCGGCCTGTCGCGGCCGGGGCGGTACGGCCGAGGCTTGGGACATGACCCGAGCACTGATCGTCATCGATGTCCAGGAGTCCTTCCGCGCCCATCCGCTGTGGGAGGCGATCTCCGACCCGAAGATCGCCGACAAGGCGGCCCGGCTGGTCCGGCTGGCCCGCCGAGCCGGCGACCTGGTGGTGTGGGTGCTCCACGCGGAGCCCGGCAGCGGCGACGTCTTCGACCCGGCCCTCGGCCACGTCCGGCTGCAGGCGGGGCTGGAGCGCCGGGAGGGCGAGGAGCCGTTGCTCCACAAGACCTCGCACAACGCCTTCACCACCACCAATCTGCAGCAGCTCCTCACCGAGCGCGGCGTGCGGGAGGTCGCCGTCTGCGGCATCCGCACCGAGCAGTGCGTGGAGACCACCGCCCGCCTCGCGAGCGACCTCGGCTACCAGGTCACGTTCGTCGTCGACGCGACCGCCACCCAGCCGATCCCGCACCGCGACGCCCCCGCCGGACAGACCGTCGCCGAACTGCTCGCCGACCCGCGCACCCTGCCCGCCAACGAGGTCGTCCGCCGCACCGAGTACGCCCTCGCCGGCCGCTTCGCCACCATCGCGACGGTCGCCGAGCTGGAGGCCACGGCGGTCGATGCACCGGAGGCCGCGGTGGTCGGTGGGCTGGAGGTCACGGCGGTCGCCGGGCTGGACGGCGCGGCGGTCGCCGGGCTGGACGGCGCGGCGGTCGCCGGGCTGGAAGCCTCGGCGGACCTTCGGGCATGATGACCGGATCGTGAGCCGGATCGTCTTCTTCCTCATGCCCGGAGTCCATCTGCTGGACCTGGCCGGCCCCGCGCAGGTCTTCTCCACCGCGGCCGACTTCGGGCATCCCTACACCCTGACCTACGTCGCCGAGCGGCCTGAGGTCCCCTCGGCCCAGGGCCTGCCGCTGGTGGCCCGGACCGACTGGCCCGAACTCGGGCCCGATGACCTGATCGTGGTGCCCGGCTGGCGCACGGTCACCCTGGCCGACTCGCCCGCCGTCGCCGACGCCTCCCTGCGGGCGCTGACCGACCACCACGCGCGGGGCGGGACGGTGGCCAGCGTCTGTGCCGGCGCGGAGGCGCTCGGGCGGGCCGGTCTGCTCCGGGGCCGCCGGTGCACCACCCACCACGACGTGCAGGAAGAGCTGGCGTTGCGCCACCCCGGTGCGGTCGTGGTCCGTGACGTGCTGTTCACCGCCGACGACCGGGTGATCACCTCGGCCGGTATCGCCAGCGGCATCGACCTGGCCCTGCACCTCGTGGCCGGCCGGCACGGGCCCGCCGTCGCCGCGCAGGTCGCCCGGGACATGGTCGTCTACGCCCGCCGCAACGGCCACGAGCCGCAGTCCAGCGCGATGTTCCGGCACCGGTCCCACCTCGACGACACCGTGCACCGGGTCCAGGACCTCATCGACACCCGCTTCGACCAGCCGCTCCCGCTGACCGGCCTGGCCGCGGCCGTCGGCGTCAGCGAACGCACCCTCACCCGGCTCTTCGGCCGCGCCACCGGTCTCACCCCGCTGCGCTACCAGCAGACCCTCCGCCTGGAGCGCGCCGAGCACCTCATCAGCCACGGCGCCACGGTCGACGCCGCCGCCCGCTCCGTCGGCTTCGAGGACGCCCGCATGCTGCGCCGCCTGCGCGCCCGCGCGACCTGACGCCGGGGCGGGGGCGTCAGCCCAGGTCGAGGTCGGTGTGCAGCAGGTTGTGGTCCGAGACCTCCGAGAGCCGCACCTCGTGCCTGAGCGGGGTGATGCCCCGCAGGAAGACGTAGTCGAACTTGCTCTGCCAGTCGGTGGTCACCTCGCAGTCGCCGGCGAGGGCGGGACGGCACTCGGGATCGGTGTCCGTGGCCAGCTTCCACAGCGGGGCGAGTTCGGGGGCGTCCGGCACCGCGTTGAGGTCGCCGACGAGGACGGCACGGTCGTACCGGGCGACGACCGGGGCGAGTGCGCGGATCTGCTCCGCCCGGACGTCCGCCTGCTGCCGTTGGGCGAGGTGCGTGTTGAAGACCCGGACGGACCGGTCGCCCACCCTCGTGGTGACCGCCAGGTATCCGCGGTCCTCGGATCCGCCGTCGGGGTACTCCACGTTGACACGGTCCGTCATCGGCGCCGCCGAGAGGATGGCCTGGCCGTAGCCGCCCGGGTTCCACGGCACTCCCCCGCAGCGGTTCCAGTTCTGCAGCACGGTCCCGTACTCGACGTGGTAGACCAGCCCGTGCAGGCTCTCCAGATACTCCCGGATCCGCTCGACGTCCCGCGCGCACGCCTCCTGCAACCCGATGACCTGCGGCGCGTACGCGGCGATCTCCGCCGCCCGCTCGACGTTGCTCTCCTTGCAGGGGTTGCACATGTTCCAGGTCATGACCCGGTTCGGCACGATGTCCTTGACGGCGTCGACGGGCTGCGCCCTGGTGAAGAGACCGTCGGGCGCGCTGGGACCGAGCATCACCACACAGGCCACGGTGACGGCACCCGCGAGCAACCGCGTTCCCTTTCCGAACACCTTCGCCTCCCTGCGTGGATCCACACGGCAACCTACGTCCCCGTGCACGAGGTTATGGGACGAGGCTGTGAACGACGCTCGGCCGCTGCCGGCCCGGGACAACGCGTGCCGCTACCGGCCGGAGATGTCGAGTGCCGTTCCGTAGAGCCGGTTCACCCGCAGCCGGATGACCACGCGGCGTTCGGCGACCAGCTGCGCCAGGAAAGCGTCCTCGTCCTCGGGCTTCGCCTCCTTCGGGATCAGCCCGAGCAGCTCCCGCCCGACCGCGTCGCCGGGGACCGCGGTGGCCTCCGAGACCTCGGCCTCGCCCTCGGCCACGGCGAAGGACCACACGTCGCCACCCTGGACGTGCAGCGTCGCGCGCGGGTCGCGCCGCAGATGCTTGACCTTGATCCGGTCGGCGGTCGTCGAGAACCGCAGGACGCGGGCCTCGGGATCCCAGCTGTACACCATGGTGGTCAGGTGGGGGTGACCATCGCGCTTGACGGTGGCGAGCGTGCCGAACTGGTACGTGCCGAGGAGGCCGGAGAGGGCCTCCTCGGACAGCGGGCGCGGGGCCGGTCCTTGAGTCATGCTCTGATCAACTCCCTTGTGCCCGCCGAATATTTCGTGGACAACGGGTTCGCCGCCCTTGCTATGGTGCGCCGATGTCATCGATCAAGACGGTCCAGATCACCTTCGACTGTGCGGAACCCGAGCGCGTCGCCCGCTTCTGGTGCGAGGTGTTGGGGTATGTCGTACCGCCGCCGCCGGAGGGGTTCACCTCCTGGGACGAGTACGACCGTTCGCTGCCGCCCGAGCGTCAGGGTGCGGGGTTCGTGTGCATGGACCCGACCGGGGTCGGGCCCCGGATGTACTTCCAGCGCGTTCCCGAGGGCAAGGTTGTCAAGAACCGGGTGCATCTCGATGTGCGGGTGGGCACCGGGCTCGTGGGGGACGAGCGGGTCGCCGTGCTCGAGGCCGAATGCGCGCGACTGGTCGCGCTCGGCGCCCAGCGTGTACAGCTGCTGCGCGCCGACGAGTTCAACGAGTCGTGCCTGGTGATGCAGGACGTCGAGGGCAACGAGTTCTGCCTCGACTGAGACCGGAGCTGAGCTGAGGGGAGCTCCGGACCCCTAGTCCTCCCTCGCCCAGGAGCGCAGCTTCTCCGGGTTCCTGATCGCCCAGATCCGCGTGACGTGTCCGTCGGCGACGTCGAACGCGGCCACGGTCATGACGACGCCGTCGCGCCGGGCCACCAGGCCCGGCACCCCGTTGACCGACCGCTCGAGGAGTTCGAGCCCCGGCGCCCGGTCGGCGATGGCGACCATGTACTGGGCGATACGCGCACCACCCTCGACGGGGCGCAGCACGGTGCCGACCATGCCGCCGCCGTCGGCGGTCATCACGGCGTCCGGGTCGAGGAGACCGACGAGGGCGGCGATGTCCTTGTTCTCCCACGCCTGTTTGACGTGTCTGACGACTTCCGCGCGGTCGGCCGCCGTCACCGGAGTACGGACGACGCCCACCCGTCGCCGGGCGGAGGCGGCCAGTTGTTTGCAGGCCGCGGGGCTCCGGCCGAGGACGTCGGCGATCTCGGCGAACGGATAGCGGAAGACGTCGTGCAGTACGAACGCCACCCGCTCGGCCGGCGTCATCGACTCCAGGACGACGAGGAAGGCCATGGCCACCGACTCGTCCAGCACGATCTGGTCGGCCGGATCGGTGGGGCTCGCGGAGCCGCCGGGGGCGGCAGGGGAAGCGGGGCCGGTGGCGTGGACGACACGGCCCCCGTGGTCCCACTCGGTGCGGTCGGGCAGCGGCTCGGGCAGCCACACACCGACGTAGCGCTCGCGGCGGGCCCGCGCCGAGCCGAGCAGGTCCAGACAGATACGGCCGGTCACGGTCGTCAGCCAGGCTCCGGGTGACTCGATCTCCTCCCGCCGGCCGCTCGGCAGCCCGTACCAGCGTGCGTACGCGTCCTGTACGGCGTCCTCGGCCTCCGTCGCCGAACCGAGCAACCGGTAGGCGACATTGACCAGTTGACGCCGTTCCCCGTCCACCGCCGCCGCACCCGCCGTCCTGTCCACCGCCGCCCCCTCGCCCAACTCGCCTTACCTTTCACCGGCCCACGTCGTCGGACTGGTGAGACCTTATCGATCCACCGCCCGAGGGCATTTAGGAGACCGCGACATGGCCACCCAGGTGACGGCGACGGCGAACGCACGGCACACTTCCTCGTTCCTGCGGGTCACGATCGCCCTGCAGACCCTGACGATCTTCCTTCAGGCGATCTCCGCCGGACTGCTGCTGGCCTCGCCGTACGGGGAGACTCTGCACAGTGTCGGTGCGCGGGTGATGTACGGGGCGACGATGCTGTACGTCCTCGCGGCGGTACTGGCGTGGAAGCCGGGCGGCGGCTCCCCCCGCCCCGTCCGGCACGCCACGGGCTTCCTCGCCCTCGCCTCGGCCCAGGTCGTGCTCGGCATCGCCCATGTCCCGACGGTCCATCTGCCCCTGGGCGTCCTGATGTTCGGCCTGAGCGTGCTGGCCCTGGCCCGCCGCTGAGGCTCCGGCTGCCGCGCCCCGGTCTCCTCCGGCCCGGTCAGAAGACACCGGTACGCATGTGGTGGATGAGGTCGGCCAGGATCTCGCGGAGCCATGGGCTGCGGGCGGCGGGGAGCCGGACCAGGGTGTGCCGGAAGACTCCCGAGTCGATCCGGAACGGGTGGAGGGGGCGTGGTTCCGGCGGGTAGTCGCGGAGGAGTTCGGCGTGCCCGCCGCTGGAGGTGGGGACGGGCGGCGACGGCTCGGGGAAGGCCAGCCACCGCCACACCCCGAACGGGAGCGGCACCGAGCGGTCGGCGGGGGCCACCGGGGTGGGTGCGGCGGCGGCCCCGCTGGAGCCACTCCTGGGTGTGCCCGTGCCACTGGACCTGCCGTTCTCGCTGAGCGGTGTCCACAGCTCGCCCGTCTGTGGATGGACCGGGACGAGGAGGAGGTCCGCGTCGGTGTCGGCGGCGGGGCGGCCCGGTCCTGCCAGGGCGGCGCGCAGCTCCGGTGGGCCGGCGGGCAGCAGGGCGTCGAGGGCACGTCGGAACACCTCCGCGGTCGGGCCGTCCGGGACGGCGACCGGTCGACGCTCCGAGGCCGCCAGCAGGTGGGCGAGGGCTCGGCCGGCCGCCGCCTCCCACTGCGGGCTCCACGACCACCAGTGGGTCGTGCCCGCACGCCCGCCCCAGGCGGCGATCGGCTCGGACGGTGGCGTGATCAGCGGCGTCTCCATCAGCTCGGACCAGGACAGCGGCGGCACGTCGTCGCCGACACGGCGGCGGTGCACGGCGTTCGGGGCGAGCCACACCGCCTGCCAGAGCGAACAGTCGTCGATCCGGCTCGCCACGGGCAGACCGCACGCCTCACAGGCCATGTTGGGTCCGTCGGCCCCGTCGAGACCGCAGCAGTAGCCGCCGGCCTTCTCCGGGATCAGCCGGGTGGCTCGGACGTCCCCGGGGGCGATGACGACCGCGCCGGGCGGGCCGTCGGACAGGAATTCGACCGGCGCGTGGATGCCGCGGGCCGCCGGCTCGTCCGGGTCGATCTCCTCCCACCTCCGCCATGGCGGGCCCGAGGGCTCCGTTTCCACGGCGAACGTGCCCGGCTCCATCAGCACCGGCAACTGAATGCCGTTGCCGTACTTCTGATGGGCGTGGACCGGCAGGGCGACCCGGGACAGCGGGGAGGTCAGCCTGGCACCGCACCCCGCACACGCGAAAACGAACAAATGTCCTCCGCTGGGAAATCAGGTGGCATCGTCGCAGTTCGGCGACGGCGAACCAACGGGTTTTTTGTGCGGGGCGGTGTTCCCTGCACCGCCACCTCGCGGAGTGCGGCGCCGTACTGTGCGAGGGACACCGCTCGCCGTCCGACGACCGAGGAGAAGCAGGCTGTGAAGGTCGAGATCCAGCCGGACGTACGCGACACCGCCGCCCGGCTCGGGGCGGGTGCCGCCTACGCGTTGAAGGTCCTGGCCGGACGGTTGGCCCACGACCCCGACCTGGGGCGGCCCTCGCAACTGCCCGGAATCCTGACGGCGACGGTCGACGGCACGATGTTCGAGGACTGCCCCGATCTCTCCGTCGGCTACATACGTGAGCCGGACCGCGTCGAGATCCGCTTCCTGCGAGCCGTCCCCGCCCCCGAGCCCTCCCCGGCCCCCCTTCAGGACCCGGACGAGGAGCAGAGCCCGGACCACGAAGAAGCCGCCGACCCGGCTGCCGTCGCGATCGTCGTCCGGGAGGTCGCCGACGCCTGGCAGCGCGTCACGCGTCGGCTCAAGCGCGACGCCCCCGACTCCTACGCCGCGCTCCGCGTCGGTGCCAGGCCCTCCGCCATCGCCGCCCTGGAGGACGAACTCGGCGTTCGGATACCCGCCGAGCTGCACGTCCTGTGGCTGCTGACGGAAGGTGACGACGGGGTCCATGGCATCGACGGGGTCGACGGCCGGGGCTGGGGTTGTCTGCCGGGCGGTGCGGCGCTGATGCCTCTGGAGGCCGTGGTCGACCGCTACCGGCTGAAGATGGACGCTCAGGCCCATCAGGCGACCCTTGACGCCGAACTCCCCGAGGACGACCGCGTCACCGTGTGGAAGGCGACCTGGATCCCGCTGATCTCGCACAGCGCCGCCGACCGCGCCTCGGGTCTCTACCTGGACACCGCGACCGGCCATCTGGGCCGCTGGTCCCGCTACCACGAGCCACCGGGCGACGAACTCGACACCCTGGTCACGTACTTGGAAGAAGTCGCCGACATGCTCGAAGCCCCGGCTCTGGCGACCCGGGACCGGCCCGGTCTGATCGGCGGGGCACTCGTCTGGCTCAGCGGCCTGCGCGAACCACTGCCGGGCCGTTGGCAGCCGTTGACGGACTGAGCGACCGCACCCGGCGGCGCGCATGTTCGACGGTCCCACGAACGCTCCAGGGCTTTTCCCCCTTCTCGGTGGAGTGACGGCCCGCGCGACGGGCGCGGCGAGGGTGGCGGGACCCCCCGTGATCTACGCGGGGTCGCGGCGGGGATACTGGTGGACGCACGTGCCCCTGCTTCCCGATGGACTTATGCCGACCTCCTCCACAGCTCGTCCCACGACTCCCCCGACGGTGTGGCCGGCTCGCGGCCGCCATATCGGACCCGACGCGGAGGACGTCCTCCGTCGCACTCTGCGGCAGCTCAAGGACAGTCAGGTCATCGACGACTTCCTCGAAGTGCCCGACCCCGGGGGCGAGTCCCCGGAGCGGGTCTTCGAGGCCCGATGGCGGGTCGCCGACGAGGTGACCGTCCGCGCCCGGCTCGGCCTCGCACCCGATCTGGGCGGCGGGCGGGAGTGGACCCTGATCGCCGAGGCGGAAGAGCCGTGGGATCCGGCGTGGCCGTCCCCCGTCACCCGGTTCTGGCCGGAGTACGGCGACTGGGACCACGACGCCGCCACGGGCCTGTCGCTGAGCAGGATCAACGCCCTTCCCGAGGACGACAAGGATGTACGGCGTGTGCTGCGGGACGCCGGGCGCGGAGGATGGTGCGTCCATGTCGTCGTCCACGAGGCGATGACCACGGACGAGCGCGGGCAGCTGCCCCTGGCGCGCTGGCTGTCGCCGAGTCTGCGCCACCGTGTGATCGAGCACCGTGCCGCCCCGCACCAGGTACGGGTCGTCAACTGGGCGCTGCGCGAGTTCGACGCGGAGGTGCCGCGCGGTGGTGCCGTGGTGCTGCCCGGCATCCCGGCCCCGTCCGGCTACGACGCCGAGGACTTCGCCGTACGCACGGTGTTCCTGGACGGTTCGGAGCCGGTCGATCTCGTCGCGGCGGTGACGCGGTTCGCCGCGCTGTCGCGTCCGCTGCCGGACGGCGCGGACGACGCCCTCACGGCGCTGCGGGACGACTGGCATTTGCTCACTCTCGAGGAGGAGCTCGCCCGGGAGCGGAAACGGGTGGCGATGTACGCCGAGGCGCTGGAGGCCATGACCGCGTCCCGGGACCTGTACCGGGAGGCGACCGAGCGCGCCCATGAGGCGCTCGCGGCCTACCGTGAGTCCGCCGAGGCCGCGCCCGTCGCGCCGCAGCCGTCGGGGAAGCCGGCGGTGTCCCCGTTCCA
Organism: Streptomyces sp. SP18BB07; assembly: GCF_036322545.1. NCBI lineage: Bacteria > Bacillati > Actinomycetota > Actinomycetes > Kitasatosporales > Streptomycetaceae > Streptomyces > Streptomyces sp. SP18BB07. Next base: position 20,174 of record NZ_JAQYWT010000226.1, on the reverse strand, counting down.
GCAGCTGGCGCGCACGCTGGAGCGTTTCAAGGGCGGCGCCAAGGCCGCGCCTCCCGCCGCCGACCAGGGCGAGGAGCCCGCGGACGACGGTCGGCCGGCCGGCTCGGAGCGCGGGAGCGACGGGGCGTAGCCGCTGCCCGGCGACACCGCGCGGGCGGGAGCGTCAGGCGAACGCCTCGCGCAGGGCGGGCAGGAGGGTCTTCTCCGACCAGTCGAGGTACGCGGGCTGGGACTCACCGCCGATCTGGACCAGGGCGATCTCGGTGAACCCGGCCTCGGCGTACGGGCGTACAGCTTCGACGAACGCCTCGGGGTCGTCGCCGCACGGGATGGACGCGGCGACGTCGTCGGGCGTGACGTACTGCGTGGCCGCCGCGAAGGAGTCCGGGTGCGGGAGTTCCGAGTTGACCTTCCAGCCGCCGCCGAACCAGCGGAACTGGTCGTGCGCGCGCCGGACGGCCGTGTCGCGGTCGGGGTCGTAGCAGACCGGGAGCTGGCCCACGCGCGGCTTGCCGGTGCCGCCGTGCCGGTCGAACGCCTGGAGCAGCCCGGCCTCGGGCTCCGTGGCGATGACCAGGTCGCCGACCCGGCCCGCGAGGGAGCACGACTGCTCGCCGGAGACGGCGATGCCGAGCGGCGGAGGGTCGTCCGGCAGGTCCCAGAGCCGGGCGGACTCCACGTCGGAGTGCGTGCCGTGGTGGTTCACATGGCCGCCGTCGAAGAGCGCCCGGATGATCTCGACGGCTTCTTCGAGCATCTCGTGCCGTACGTTCACGGACGGCCAACCGCCGCCCACCACGTGTTCGTTGAGGTTCTCCCCGGAGCCGAGCCCCAGCCGGAACCGCCCCTCGGACAGCAGCTGCATCGTCGCCGCCTTCTGCGCCACCACCGCCGGGTGGTAGCGGAACGACGGGCAGGTCACGTACGTCATCAGCGGAATGTGCGAGGTCGCCTGGGCGGCCGCGCCCAGCACACTCCACGCGTACGGTGAGTGACCCTGTGAGCGCAGCCACGGGAAGTAGTGGTCGGAGGTCACCGAGAAGTCGAATCCCGCGCCCTCCGCCCGCACCACGTGGTCGACGAGGTCACGGGGGCCGGCCTGCTCGGTCATCATCGTGTATCCGATTCGCACCATGAGCGGCGGGTCCCCGCCCGAGCGGATCGAAAACAGCCGACGGGGACCCTGTCACGGAGTGGAGCCGGCGAAGCTCAGGTGGTGGCCTCTCGCCGCTCAGGTGGTGGCTTCTCGCCGGGCCGCGAGCACGGCCTCCAGCTGTCCCAGCGGGTCCTCGCCCACGATGCGCAGGACGACCGTGTCGGCGCCGGCCGCCGCGAGTGCGTGGACGGCGTCGGCGGCCCCGCCGGCGTCACCGGAGACGGTGAAGACCTCCTCCTGGGGGCGGCCCAGCCAGGCGCCGTGGCCCTCGGTGTGGGGGTGGAGGGTGCGGGCGACCTCGTCGGGGTCGTCGCCGACGCACGCGAAGGCGAAGACGGTGAGGGTGTGGTCGGCGGTCGCGCCTCCCTTGGCGGTCAGCTCGCGGGTGTGTTCCAGGTCGCGCGGCCCGTGGCCCTCGGCGATCAGCGTGCCGTCGGCGACGCGGCCGGACAGTTCGAGGGAGCGGGGGCGCACCACGCCCGCGACGACCGGCGGGACCTCGGTCGGCGGGTGAACCAACTGCACTCCGTCCAGCCGCACTTCACGCCCCGTCAGTTCGACGCGTTCACCGCGCAGCAGCGCGCGGACGGAGGTGATCGTCTCCTCCAGGAGCGCCAGCGGGGAGCGGGGCGCGACACCGACCTGGACCATCCATTCCCGTACGCCGTGTCCGATGCCGGCGACCAGGCGGCCGGGGAACACCCGGGCCAGCGTGGCCAGTTCCATGGCCAGCAGTGCCGGGCTGCGCAGCGGGGCGGGAGTGATGCCGATGCCCACCCGCAGGCGGTGTGTGGCGCCCAGGGCGACGGCCGCCGCAGAGACGCCGCCGTTCCAGCCGAGGTCCTCCACCACCCACAGGTCGTCCGCCCCGAGTTCCTCGGCCCGCCGCGCGAACTCGGGCAGTCCTTCCGGGGCCCAGTCGCGGTCGTACATCACACCGATCCGTACGTTCGTCATACGGGCGAACCTACGCGGCGGACGACGAGCGGATCAACGGCGTATCCGGCCCCGCCGCCCGGCCGTCGACGTGCGAAACGCCGTGTGCGTCCCGCAGGGTCCACGGGGGCGTCGCACCGCGCACAATGAGCCACCGACGAACCTGGGAGGAACCGCGGTGGCCGACTACTCACTGACCCTCGACGACTCGGAGATCGCGCGCTACCGGCTGATGGCCGACATCGCCGAGCGGCGTGAACGCGAGTTGTGGGCGGCGGCCGGAGTGGCGCCCGGGGCGCGGATCGCGGACGTGGGTTGCGGGCCGGGCGCGCTGTCCGTGCGGTTGGCGGACATCGTCGGGCCCGAGGGTGCCGTGTGGGCGGTGGACCGCGACGCCGACGCGCTGGCCGTCGCCTCCGCACTGGCCGAGCGCTCGGGCGTCACCGTGCACACCGGCCCCGGGTCCGCCGACGCCACCGGGCTGGCCGAGGGCACCTTCGACGTGGTGATGCTCCGTCATGTGCTGGCCCACAACGGTGGCCGGGAGCAGGCGATCGTGGACCATCTCGCCGAGCTGGCCAGGCCCGGCGGCGGCGTGGTGTACCTGGTCGACGTCGACGCGACCGGATTCCGGTTGCGGGGCGCGCCCGCCGCGTACGACGAGATGCACGAGCGCTACCGCGAACTGCACCGTCGCCGGGGCAACGACCTCGCCGTCGGGACCCGGCTGGACCAACTCCTCACGTCGGCAGGGCTCGACGTCATCGCCTACGAGGGCCACATCAACGTCATGACTCCCCCGCCCGGCATGCGCGGTCCCGCCTGGGCGGCCCGTGACGCCCTGCTCTCCGAGGGCCTCGTCACCCCGGACGACATCGCCCGCTGGGACGACGCGTTCGCGGACGTCGGACAGGACCTGAGCGGCCTGCGGTTCTTCGGCAACACCTATGTCGCCGTCGGCCGCCGCGCCTGACGGGGGTCACTCGAAGGAGCAGCCCGGGTTCGGGGCGTCCTCGGAGAACGGGGCTCCTTGGGGCAGGACGTACAGGACCACCAGCACGAGCGGAGTGTCGCCCAGGTTGCGGCCGATGTGGACGTAGTCGGGGCCGGCCGGTTCCTGGATGCGGTCGCCGGCGCGGTAGACGCCGTCGGTCTCGCAGGTGGAGTCGTAGTGGCTGAGGGTGCCCTCCTTGACGAGGCCGTGGAGCGGTCCGTCGTGGTAGTGCCAGCCGGTGGCCTGGCCGGGCGGGAGGGTGACCTCCCGCAGGATGTAGTCGGTGCCGTTCGCGGTGGTCCGGCTGAGCACACGACCGGTGACCCCCGGTCCCGCCGGCGTGGCATGCGCGGTGCCGCCCGCCACGAGGGCGGCAGCCGTCACCGCGGCGGCGACGACGGTACGGAACGTGCGGCGCATGCGGGCCTCCTGCGAGGTGGGGAAGACGTGGTCGTCACCGTGAACATAGGCCGCCGCAGGGGCTGTTGAGCCGGAATCCGCTGGATCCGCACGCGTCCGGCCGAAAGTCAGCGTGTCATCGACCTCACCGGAAGGTCCTCGCTGCCCGGCCGGGCGGGCTCGGCCGGCCGGGCAGCGCCGCCGTGCGGGTCAGTCCACGATCATCGCGGGGATGGTCGCCGGGGTCCGGTCGGCGAGCAGGCCGCCGAAGTTGCCCTCGACCTCCGCCTTCTCCGCCGCGTTCGGGTACGGGTTCGTGCACGCGGTGCCGGCGGTGGAGCCGGACATCAGGCTGGAGCACGGTCCGGGCTTGCGGTCGGGCAGACCCAGGATGTGACCGAGTTCGTGGGCGGAGATCCTGATCGTGTCGTAGCCCTGCTGGACGGCCTGGCGCCCGATGTAGACGGTTCCGTTGCCCAGGGTCGTGGTCTGGGCGCGCGGCCAGCCGTTGTCCGCGAGGACCCGGATGTTGGCGCGTTGCCCGGCCGCCGCCGGCCGCAGTTCGACGGCGTCGACGCTCTCGTTCCAGATCGCCGCGCCCCGGTCGACGGCGCTCCTGAACTCGGCGGAGCCGCCCGCGTCGTAGGTGAGGACACGGGCGGCCAGGGGGGCGTCGGCCGCGTCGGGAGCGGCGGCGACGGCCTGGCCGCCGGTGAGGGTCAGGGACAGGGACACCATCAGGGCCGCTGTCAGACCGCCGGTCAGCGTACGGATGTGCATGATCGACCTCCTTGTGGGGGAAGGTTAGTCGTGCTCATGACAGTATCGGTTCGCTGCCCGGCCGGGGTGGAGATGAATCCGTCAATCCGTCGGCCTGTTCGGTCCGTGAGAGTCTTGCTCCGATCATGGTCGACCTATTGATGTCGAGGCCGGAGGACAGGACATGGACATCAACCGGCCGGGGCTGGGCGGGGATCTGCCGGCGGCGGAGGTGCTGTGGGCGCGGTGGTCCTTGATCGCCGTGCTGGAGGCGACCACCGCGGACGAGGAGGAGCGTCACCACCGCGTGGGGACCTGGGTGGACGACGAGGGGCTCCATCTGGACGACTGCGGCTGCACATGGTGGAGCTTCGCGCCGCGTGGTGCGGGGCGGTACGTGCTCTTCGGCGAGGACGAGTCGAGTGGGGTCAAGTGGCACGAGCCGCCGATCGACATGTTCGCCGGCGCCCCCGACTGGCTCCCCCACGAGAAGCTCCGGGATCTGCTGTCGGGCAATCAACTGGGCTGTGTCTACTGGTTCGAGGACGGCGCGTGGGCCCGCGCTCCCTACCCGGCGACCCTCCACGACGACGGACTCGACTGCGGTATGAGCCGCTTCGTCGACCGCAAGGACGTGCTCAGGACGATCGCCGACGAGGACCACGGCGCCATGCCCACCCAGGACGCCGAGACACTGCTGGCGCACGCGGAGGGCTACCGCCTGACGCCGGACCTGCTGATGTCGCTCGTCACCGAACCCGACTGTCGTGAGCTGGACCGGCCCGCCATGACCAGAGCGCTGCGCCTCGCCGGCCTGGACCGGACCTAGCCATGCTCCGTGACCCCCGCCTCGCCACGCACCGCACCGTCTCCGCGACGCTGGCGCGCTGCGGCGACCGCGAACTGCGGAAGCTGGTCGCCACCGCCACCCCACTCGGCACCGGCATCGGCGGCACGTCGGTCCTGCTGGACGTCGACGGAACACCCGTCTTCGTCAAGCAGGTCCGCCTGACCGATCTCGAACGACGCCCGGAGCACGCCCGCTCCACGGCGAACCTCTTCGGGCTGCCGGTCCACTGCCAGTACGGCGTCGGCAGCGTCGGCGGACCAGGGTTCGGGGCCTGGCGGGAGCTGGCCGTGCACACCATGACGACGGACTGGGTGGTCGCGGGAGACCACGAGGGCTTCCCCCTGCTGCACCACTGGCGCGTCCTCCCCGATGACGGTCGGCCCCTCCCCGAGGAACTGGCGGACGTGGAACGGGCCGTGGCCTACTGGGGAGGCGGTTCGGAGGTGCGGCGGCGGATCGAGGAGCTGCGACGGTCCTCGGCCGGCCTCATGCTGTTCCTGGAGTACATCCCGCACACCCTGCACGACTGGCTGGGCGCCCGGATCGAGTCCGGTGGCGAGGCGGCCGAGCGGGCCTGTGCCATGGTGCAGGAGGAGTTGGAAGCCGGCGTGTCGTTCATGAACGACCGCGGGCTGCTGCACTTCGACGCGCACTTCCAGAACATCCTGACCGACGGCCGACGGCTCTACTTCGCCGACTACGGCCTCTCCCTCGCGTCGAGCTTCGAACTCGCCCCGGACGAGGCGGAGTTCTACGACGCGCACCGCACCTACGACCGGTACTACACCGTCACCCACCTGGTGAACTGGCTGGCCGTCGCCCTGTACGGGTACGCCCCGGCGGAACGTCGGGAGTTCGTGCGCGCCTGCGCCCGAGGAGAGCTCCCGGCGGACGCCCCCGAGACGATCACGGCGATCCTGGCCCGGCACGCGCCGGTCGCCGCGGTGATGGGGGACTTCTACGACCGCTTCCGCCACGAGAGCCGGGCGACCCCGTACCCGCTGGAGGCGCTGCTCCGGGCCCCGCACGGCGACGCGCGGGGCCCGGGGTCCGAGGGACGGGTCAGGGGCAGCTGACGCGGATGTCGCCCGCGTCCGTGGTGCAGGTGTCCGTGTTGGGGCCGCCGTTGGCGGTGTCGTTGCCGGAGACCTGGTCGACCGTGTTGAGGTTGTCGGTACCGAAGTTGCCGATCAGGTTGTCGGTGCCGGGCCCCGCGTTGAGGGTGTCGTTGCCGTTGCCTCCGTCGACGCGGTCGTTGCCGTGACCGCCGTGGACGGTGTCGTTGCCGGAGCCCGCGTTGACGGTGTCGTCGCCGCCGAGGGCGCAGATCACGTCGTTGCCGAAGGTACCGGTGATGCTGTCGTTGCCGCTGGTGCCGATACGGGTGCAGCCACGGGAGTTGTTGACCGTGGTGGTCGCCGTGGCGGTGTTGTCGCCGGTGTTCGGGTCGGTCTGGGTGGCGCCGACCGTGGCCCGGTCGGTGAGGGTGCCGGTGGCCCGGGGTTCGGCGGCGACCGTGACCGTGGCGGCGGCTCCGGGGGCGAGGGTGCCCAGGGAACAGTTCGCGGCGGTCGCCGTCGTGGTGCAGGTGCCCGAGGTGGTGGTCGCCGAGACGACCGAGGCGGCGACTCCGCTGAGCGAGTCGGACAGGGAGACGTTGGTGGCGGAGGTCGTGGTGCTGTTGTTGGTCACCCGCACGGTGTAGGTGGGACGGTCACCGATGGCGGCCGTGGTGGGGCCGGACTTCGTCACCGCCAGGTCCACGCCGGTCGGTGGTGGCGGGACGGTGCCGCCGCCCTCGAAGCGGGCCAGGGCGAAGTCGGAGTTCGGTCCGCCCCCGCCCGCGGCGACGATCCTGCCGTCGGACTGGAGGGCCACGCCGCGTGCGCTGTCGCTGCCGCCGAAGTCGGCGGTCGCGACGCCCCCGGTGCCGAAGCCGCTGTCCTGGCTGCCGTCGGGGTTGTGGCGCAGCACGGCGAAGTCGCCGTTCGTGCCACCGGCGGTGACGATCCGTCCGTCCGGCTGGAGCGCCATGTCGTAGGCGAACGCGCCGGGTGTGAGGACCCGGCCGTCCCCGTCGAAGCTCGTGTCCAGCGTGCCGTTGGTGGTGTAGCGGGCCAGGGCGACCCGGTCGTCGCTGGAGCCGCCGGCGACGATCCTGCCGTCGGGCTGGATCGCCAGTGACCGCACGCCGTCGTAGGCGCCGAAGTCGGTGCGGACGATGCCGGCGGTGCCGAAGCCGTTGTCCACGGTGCCGTCGGCGTTGAGGCGCATCAGCAGGAAGTCGAAGCTGGTCGATCCCACCTCGCCCCCGACGACGATCTTCCCGTCGGACTGCAGCGCCAGGCTGCGGGCGTCGCCGCCCGCCTCCTGGGTGTTCGGTGTCGGGTCGACGGTCACCACGCCGTCGCCGCCGAACGAGGTGTCGGGGGTGCCCTGGGCGTCGAAGCGGGCCACTGCGACGAATCCCCCGCTGTAGCCGGCCGCCACGATCCTGCCGTCGGCGTCGATCGCCACGTCGAGGGCCTCGGTGGGGCCGCCGATGTCGGCGAAGACCCTGCCGTCGCCGCTGAAGGTGTCGTCCAGGGTGCCGTCGGCGTTGTAGCGGGCCACCACGAACCAGCAGCAGTTCTCGTACTCCCGCCAGCTCATGCCCGCCACGACGATCTTGCCGTCGGGCTGCAGCGTCACGGCGTTGGCCTCGCTCCACTGGAGGCCCGGGCCCATGTTGTTGATCGGGGTCGTGACCCGCCCGTCGCCGTCGAACCCGGCGTCGGGGGTGCCGTCGGGGTTGTGCCGGGTCAGGGCGAAGTGGCTCTCCGTCACGGAGTAGTCGGCGGAGGCTCCGACCGACACGATCTTCCCGTCGGGCTGTACGGCCACGTCGTTGGCGTGATCGTCGTCGGCGAAGCCGGTGAGCACCCTGCCGTCGCCGCTGAAGGTGGGATCGAGGTCGCCCGGGGCCGCGGCGGCGGTGCCGGGGAAGGACAGCAGGAGTGCCAGGACGGCGGCGGCGACGGTGCCGGCCCGGGCCGGGAAGGACCGGCGGGGGCGTTCACCGTGTCGCCGCCATGCTGGTCGCGCATGAGGTGTGAGCATGTGCGACAGCCTTCCGCCCTTCGCACACGCGGACGGATCCCCGCCGCCGCATTGCACTCGCCCGGCTGCAGCGATTCCATCCGGCCGGGTGAGCGGGGGCGACACGACGCGGGCCTTCCGGTGTGCGCGACTCGCTGCCCGCGAGCACCTGCGTACGACTCAAGGTGCTCGAGCCACGCGGTCGCGAGCGGTCGCGGGCGAAGACGACGAGGCGCAGCACCACGAACCGGGCGACGCCTGCGAGGGCGGAGGCGGACAGGTAGACGGCCTGTTCGAGCACCGCTCCGGGCGCCGCCACCAGGAGGTGCAGGACGAACATCGCCCCACAGGTCACCGCGTACGCGGCCGCCGCGGAGCCGGCCGACTGCGTGTGCTGACGCCAGGTCGCGCGCCCGCCCGCGCCGAAGGTGAAGCGGGCGTGCAGCTCGGTGGCGAGCAGCGTGGACGCGGCCGTGACCAGGGCGTTGGCCAGGGCCCAGGGGACCCAGGAGGCGAGAGCCGCCACGGCGAAGCTGGAGGCGAGGCCCACTCCCCCGCCGCAGAGCACGAAGCGGGCGAAGGCGGCTCCGGCGCCGGGCGCCGCCTGCCGTCGGCTGTGCGCTGTCCCCATGACCTGCCCCCTCGCGATCGCCCATCGTTTCTCGATACGGAAACGCTACGTTGCGTTCATGGATTCGGCAACGCACTTATTGCGCGACAGCCCTAAAGAGGCAGTTCAGCAGCTACATTTCGTTGCAACGGTTGCGCAATCAACGCAACGCCTGACACCCGTTCGTTGCAATTGATAGCGGTGAACGCTATGACGCCAGGGCGTGGGCTCCCGGGGCGCAGGCGTCGCGCAGGGCCGCGCGTTCGGTGGCGGGCAGGGCGGCGGCGGAGTCTCGTCGGCCGTGGTCGAGCAGGGCGGATCCGGCGTGCAGCCACTGGGGGTCGGGGCCACGCCGATGAACCGGGCCAGGCGGGTCAGCTCTTCGACGGGGTGGTCCAGGAGGCCCTCGTAGGAGAGGGTGGCGCGCCGGTCCGCGGGGAGCAGACGGAGGAACTCCGTTCCCTCGGTGACGAGTTCGGACCACAGGGTGCCGAAGGTTCGCAAGGGGATGGGGCGGTCGCGCACGAGGGAGGGGTCGAAGCGGTCGTCGAGCAGCGGTGCCAGGTCCGGGGGCAACGCGCGGACGTGCTCGGGGGTCAGATCGGCCAGGCTGTCGACACCGGAGCGGGTCCTGATCTCACGGAGCAGGCAGATCGTGCGGTACCCGGGGTGGCGGCTCATGGACAGGGCGCAGTCCGGGCCGTCGCGGAACATGTGCACGAACCGGGCCTCGGGGAAGGTCTCCCGCAGCCCTGGTGCCCAGCCGGTCGAGTAGCCGGAGCGCTCCACGACGGCGGTGCGTCCGAACCGGGCGCAGAGCAGGCCGAACAGGGCCCGGTGGTGCTCGGCGGCAGGGCGTTCCGGCCACCGGACCACGGTCGCGCCGAGTTCGTCGAGGAGCGCGTCCGGGTCCTCGGTGAGGTGGGGCAGCACCATCAGGGAGAGCGCGGGGATGCCCGACGTGGACGCCGCGTACCGGCCGGGGCGTCGGGTGTGGAGGAACTCCGGCAGCGGCAGCCCGCTGCGGGTCATCCGCTCGAAATGCGGCGCGGGCCGGGAGAGCGCCTGCCAGAACTCCCCGCCGCTCACCTGCCCCGTGGGGAAGGACGCGTCGCCCACCGAGGCCATGTACTCGTTCAGGCTCAGTACGTCGGGGTGGGCGTTGAGGATGCGTGAGAGCGCCGTCGAGCCGCTGCGCCCCGTGCCGTAGACGAAGGTCAGAGAACGCATGATCCCTTTCCCGGGGTGGAGTCCGACCCCTGCGGGCGCACCCGCGGGTTCGGAGGTGACCGGGGAAGGGTCCCACGCCCAGGAGTTGGGTGCGTGGCCAGGCCCTTATGATCTTGGGCATGACTGTGCAGAACGTTGACCGAACCCTCTCCCGTAAACAGCGGCTTCAGGAGAAGCAGCGCCGCCAGTTGTCGGTCGTCGACACCGTGGACAAGGCGGAGGGCAAGGTCCGCAAGGCGGAGGCCGAGCTCGCCGTGGCCGTCACCGAGGCGGTGCAGGTGTTCGGTGACGAGCAGTCAGCGTCCGAGGCGCTCGACATGTCGGTCGAGGCGATCCGGCGTTTTCTGCACATGGCACGGAACGAGGCGGACGACACCAACACCCCGGCCGATGCCGCCGCCAAGCCCGCGTGACCGTCAGGGCCTGCGCGGTCTCACCCTGATGTCGGTGCCGTTCACCCGGACGGTGACCTTGCTCCGGTTCCGCGCCCGGTCGGCCACGATCTCGTACGACGTGACCTTCCCGTCGCGCCACTCGCAGGTCACCTCGTAGCCGCCACGGGCGCGCAGGCCGGTGAAGGAGCCCTTGGCCTGCCACGCGTCCGGCAGGGCGGGCAGCAGGTGGATGCTTCCGTCGTGGCTCTGCAGGAGCATCTCCGCGACGGCTCCGGAGATGCCGAAGTTGCCGTCCATCTGGAAGGGCGGATGGTTGCAGAACAGGTTGGGCAGCGTGTTGTAGGCCAGCAGGCCGCGCAGCATGATCCGGGCGCGGTGCCCGTCACCGAGGCGGGCGAAGAGGGCCGCACGCCAGGGCCAGGTCCATGAGCGGCGGCTGTCGCCCGACACCGTCGCGGCCGTGAACGGGACCCCTTCCTTCTCGCCGCAGCGTGCCTTGAGGGAGACGAGGGCGGCGGCGGCGAAGTCGGGCGTCTTCGGGGTGATCTGGCGACCGGGGTAGACCGCGAACAGGTGTGAGGTGTGGCGGTGGATGTCGGTGGGGCTGTCGATGTCCTCCTGCCACTCCTGCAACTGCCCCCACCTGCCGATCTTGTTCGGCGCCAGACGGGCCTGCAGGTCCGCGACCTTGTCCCGGTAGTCGGGGTCCGCGTCGAGGACCGCCTCGCAGTCGAGGTAGTTCTGGAACAGGTCCCAGATGATCTGCTGGTCGTACATGACGCCGTCCTCGCGGGGCCCGTGCTCCGGGGACCAGCCGTTCGGCGCGACGAGAAGACCGTCCGCGCGCTCCTTGAGGTGGTCCTCCCAGAACTGGCAGATCTCCTTGATCATCGGGTGGGCGAGGTCGCGCAGATACGTCAGATCCTGGGTGAACGCCCAGTGCTCGTAGAGGTGTTGGGCGTACCAGGCGCTCGCGACGGTGTTCCACTCCCAGGCGTTGCCGCCGAAGATGCTCTGGCTGGTGCGGGCGGTCCAGCCCCGGGTGTCCGCGCCGAAGGCGTTGCGGGTGGCGACCCGGCTGGGCACCGCGACCTGCTCGATGAAGCCGACGAGCGCCTCGTGACACTCGGGCAGGTTCGTCGTCTCCGCTCCCCAGTAGTTCATCTGGATGTTGATGTTGGTGTGGTAGTCGGCGGCCCAGGCAGGCTGGTTGCTGTCGTTCCACAGGCCCTGGAGGTTGGCGGGCAGGCCCTTCGGGCGGGAGGAACTGATCAGCAGGTAGCGGCCGTAGTCGAACATCGTCTGTTCGAGGGTCGGGTCCTCCCCGCCCGCCGCGTAGCGGGCCAGCCGGGCGTCGGTCGGCAGGGCGACGACGGCGTCCTCGGAGGTGCCCCAGTCGACCGAGACCCGGTTCATGAGGGCGCGTGTGTCGGCGATGTGCCGTTTGCGCAGTGCGGTGTAGGAGCGGGCGGCGGCCTTGTCGAGCGCCCGGTCGATCGCCGCCTGCGGATCGGCTCCGCGCCATCCGGCGGCGGCGTCGAGCCGGTAGTCGGTGCGGGCGTCCAGGAGCAGCGTCAGCGTCGTGCATCCGCTGAACCGGAGCACCGAACCGTCGGCGCTGAAGTCTCCGTCGGTGTGCACGGCACGGACGGTGCACGCGTGCTTGAGGCCGTTGCCCATGACACCGCTGAAGGCGATCCGGCGAGCGCCGGCGTCCACGGTCGTCGGGGCCTGCTCCTGACCGGACGTCAGCGAGATCACTCCGGAGAGCCCTTCGGCCGCCTCCGTCGTGTACCGGAAGACCATGACGTCGGCGGCGCGGCCGGCGAAGGCCTCCCGGACGACGCGCTGCCCCGGTGCGCCGAAGCGGGTGACGTGGACGCCGTCGACGAAGTCGAGGGCGCGCCGGTAGTCGACGACCACGGGCCGGGTGCGGGTGTCGAAGTCCTCGCTCGCCAGGGCGATCTCGGCGATCTGGCAGCCGTCGGCGGAGGCGTCGGGGGTCAGGGTGAGCCGGTAGACGCGGTAGGCGGTGGTGTTGGTGAACCGGAAGGTGCGGGTCTCGCCCCGGTCGGCGAACGGCGTGCCGTGCCGCCGGGTGTCGAGGGTCACCCAGGTGCTCCCGTCCTTCGACGCCTCCAGCGTCCACTGCCGGGGGTCCTCCCGTGGGCGGTTCGGGGCCGCGGTCAGGGTGTACGAGGTGAGGGCGACGGCGCGGGGCAGGTCGGCCTGCCAGACCAGCTCGGGTGAGGTGCCCGCGACCCGCCAGACGGTGGCCGGGTCACGGTCCACGGAACGGGAGACGTCCGTGCCCCGGGCGCCGGAGGCGGGGCCGGAGCCTTGGGAGGACCTGTCGGAGCGTCCGCCCGGCGATGTGACGTACACCGCGCCGGACGCGCCGAGGTCGACGCCCGTCAGGCCTATCTCGGCGACCTGGAAGTGGCTGACGCCCGCCTTGGGGACGAAGTCGAACCGGTAGAAGCGGTAGGCCGCCGGGTCCGCGCAGGTGAACCGCTTGGTCTGGAAGCGGCTCTCGAAGGGCGCAGCGAGGGTGCGGCTGTCCAGCACGGTCCAGGCCTCGCCGTCGGCGGAACCGGAGAGCGTCCACTCCTGCGGGTCGCGCTGCGGCACGTCGTTGGCGCTCGTGAGACGGTACGAGGCGACCTCCACGGGAGCGGGCAGCTCGACCTGCCACCGCACCTTCGCGCCGGGCCGGTCGATGCACCACTTGGTGCCCGTCTCGCCGTCGTAGGACTTGTCGACGCCCTCCGACGGGGAGCTGTTGTAGGGTCCCCCCGGCGCCGTGACCCTGGCCCTGGGCGCGGCGGCGAAGGTGACCGTGAGGTCGCCGAAGTCCCGGTACGAGCCGAAGCCGTTCATGCCGGTGTCGAAGTCGCTGTCCGGTTTTCCGGCGAGGGCGTTGTCGTAGTCGTTCAGGCCGCCCCACAGGCTCTGCTCGTTGAACTGGATGCGCTCCTCGTGGGGATCGGCGAAGAGCATGGCGCCGAGCCTGCCGTTGCCGATCGGCAGGGCCTGTGCCTCCCAGTTCGTGGCGGGGACGGTGTAGCGCAGGGCGTCGCGCGACAGGGTCGGCCACCGGACGGCCTCCGAGGCTCGGGTCCCGGCGGCCGGCTGTGCCGTGGCGGTGGTGCCCGTCAACCCGGTGGCCAGAGGTGCGAAGGCGAGGGCCCCACCGAACTTGAGGAGGCTTCGTCTCTGCGGCTGAGCTTCATCGATCACGGTGAGATCTCCCGGCCATTCATCGGCTCTTTCACGGCAGTTGCGCAGCCACATCGACCTCGGTCGGGGCCGCGATCATCGTTGCCGGAAAATACATCGGATGTCTAGGGGTGTGCGCGAACACCAGCAGAAGGGCGGCGGCACAATGACGCCATGTCACGCCACACGGGCCCCAACTGCCCACCGTCACCGGATCCTTGGGCGTGCCAGGAGAGGACCACGTGAGCGAGAACCAGGCCGCCGACACCGCACGCGAACGCCCGGACACCACGACCGCGCACAACGCCCGCGTCTGGAACCACTGGCAGGGCGGCACGGACAACTACGAGGTCGACCGGCAGGTCGGGGAGCACGTCGCCGGCCTGATCCCCGTCATCCGCGACATCGCCTCCGCCGACCGGCGGTTCCTCGTCCGCGCGGTGCGGCATCTGGCCGAGGAGCGGGGGATACGCCAGTTCCTCGACATCGGCACGGGGCTGCCTGCGCTGGAGAACACCCACGAGATCGCCCAGCGCGTCGCACCCTCGTCGAGGATCGTGTACGTCGACAACGACCCGGTCGTGCTCTCGTACGCCCGCACCCGGCTGACCAGCACCGAGGAAGGCGCCGCGGCCTACATCGACGCCGACGCCCATGACCCGGACACGATCCTGCGCGTCGCCGGGGAGACCCTCGACTTCGGCGAGCCCGTCGCGCTGTTGCTGCTCGGCATCCTCAACTTCGTCCTCGACGATGCCGAGGCCCGCGCCATCTGCCACCGGCTCCTCGAACCGCTCGCTCCCGGGAGCTTCCTCGTGCTGACGCACCCCACCACCGAGCCGGAGTTCGGCGGCGAACTCCAGTTGGAGGCGATGGAGTTCTGGAACACGCACGCCAAGCCACCGGTCACCGCGCGCGACGGCGCGGAGATCTCCCGGTACTTCGACGGCCTCACCCTCCTGGAGCCGGGCCTCGTCCCGTGTTCGCTGTGGCGTCCCGATTCCGGTGACGAGCCTACGGTCGTACCGCAGTTGGGGGCGGTGGCGCGGAAGCCGTGACCCCGGCCGCGCCCCGGGGCCGGCCGCGGCTCCAGGTCGTGGTGGAGATGGCGAGGACCGAGAGGAGGACGAGGGCGGCGGACGGGCCCAGGACGGTCCAGGGGGCCAGTTCCGCGTAGGGCTGGTTCTCCGAGAGGAGGCGGCCCCACTCGGGAGTGGGCGGCTGTTCGCCCAGGCCGAGGAAGCCGAGGGAGGCGAGGACGAGGACCGTGGTGGGCAGGCGGAGCAGGGCGTTGCGCACCAGGGCCGGCAGGACCGCAGGCAGCAGGTGGTGGCGGAGGAGGTAGGAGGGGCCCGCGCCGAAGGAGATCGACGCGAGGAGGTGGCCGCTGGCCCGTTCCTGTTCCAGCAGGGCGGCGGTTTGGGCGGCGTACGGCGTCCAGGCCACCACGCTCACCGCGCACGCGGCGCCCCAGACCGACGGGCCGGTCACGGCGGTGGTGAGCAGTCCGGCGAGGACGGCCGGCATCGTCGAGACCACTTCGGTCAGGCCCGCCCCCAGCTGGGCGGTCGTGCCGATCACCAGGCCGACGACGGCGCTGACCACCGTCACCGCGAGGGCCACACCGACCGTACGGAGGGCTCCGTGGCCCAGCCGGGCCAGCAGGTCGCGGCCGAGCGAGTCGGTGCCGAGAGGGTGCGCGAGGGACGGGGGCAGCAGCCTCGCCGTCGTCTCGACGTGCGACGGGTCCCGCAGGAGGCCGGCCACGACCACGGCGAGGAGGGTCGTGGCACAGAGTCCGACGACCCAGGGCAGCGATCGTGATCGCGGGAGCCTGGGCGGATGCAGGGCGGGCAGGGCACCGTCCCGCAGGGCGGGACCGAGCAGGGCGTGCCGCAGGACCTGGATCAGGAAGCCGGCGCAGACGCCGAGCAGGACCAGGGTCAGGGTCGCCGTCTGGAGCGGCGGCATGTCCTGGGCGGTGGCCGCGTCGAGCGAGAGACGGCCGAGCCCCGGAATGTTGAAGATCTTCTCGACCGCGACCGCACCGCCGACCAGGGCGACGACGGTCGGCAGGAGTTGCGGGAGCACACCGGCGAGGGCGGTGCGCAGTGCCGTGCGGGCGATGCGGCCGCCCGAGCAGCCGTAGGCGCGCCAGGTGCGTGCCCAGGGCTCGTTGAAGGCGGCGGGCAGGGCCTGGTCGAGCAGCCCGCCGATCATGGCGCCGGAGGGGATGCCGAGGGCGAGAGCGGGCAGCACCATCGACCGCGGCCCCTCCCAGCCCTGGGACGGGAACCAGCCCAGCCACACCCCGAAGACGGTCGCGAGCAGCGAGGCGAGCAGGAACTTGGGCAGGGCGGCCGGCACGGCGGCCGCGGTGCCCGCCCGCTTGTGCCGCAGCCTTCGCCGGGATCCGAGGTAGAGGGTGCGGGAGCAGACCGTCGCGGCCACGGCGATCGTGACCGCCAGCGCGCCGAGCATGAGCGTGACGGAGACCGCGAGGGCCGTCGTCACCTGGGGCAGTACCGGATCGCCCGACACCCAAGAGGTGCCGGCGTCCCCGTGCGCCAGTCCGCTCAGCCAGTGTCCGAGATGGGCGAACGGCCCCTCGTCCAGGCCCAGTTGCTCGCGTACGGCGGACAGCTGGGCCGGGGCCGGGTCCTGGTCGGCGGCGCGGGCGCGCAGCACGGTCAGGGCGGGATCGACGCCGGACAGCCACGGCAGGAAGGCCACGGCCGTCAGGAGCGCCGTTCCGGCGGCGACGCGGCCGGCGCCCGCCCGCCATCGAGTGGGCGGGCCGTGGGCACCGGCCGTCGACGTGCTGCTCATCGGCCGCTACTTCAGCCGGGTGTCGACGTCGACCAGCGAGCGCTCACGAGGATCGAGGAGGACGCCCTCGACCTCGGCGGAGATGCCCTGGACGACCTTCTCGTGGACCAGGGGCACGACGGCGTCGGTGCGCAGGATCTCCGCCTCGGCCCGCATGATCTTCTTCTGCCGCTCGGCCGTGTCGCCCTCCCCAGCGGCGGATTCGACGGCCCGGTCGACCGCGGCGTCCTTCAGGCCGGCGATGTTGTAGACGCCGTCGCCGGTGTAGTCGCTGGCGAGGTAGGCGACGGCATCGCCGGTGTCGAGGAGCGTGACCCGGGAGAAGACGAGGGCGTCGTACTCGCCCGCAAGGAGGTCGGCCTCCATCTGGGTGTACTCGCGCACGTCCTGCTTCACCGTGAACCCGGCCTTCTCCAGCTGCTGTTGGAGGACGGTGGCGGCCTCGGGGAGTTCGGCGCGGTTGGTGTACGTGGCCAGGCGCAGGGTCCTGCCCTTCGTATCGGCCTTCACCTGTGCTGTGGTCGCGGCCTTCGCCCGGCCGGTCACCTCGACCCGCCGGTCGGCGG
Organism: Streptomyces sp. SP18BB07; assembly: GCF_036322545.1. NCBI lineage: Bacteria > Bacillati > Actinomycetota > Actinomycetes > Kitasatosporales > Streptomycetaceae > Streptomyces > Streptomyces sp. SP18BB07. Next base: position 3,153 of record NZ_JAQYWT010000226.1, on the reverse strand, counting down.
CCCAGGGGACGGCCGGCCCGAACAGGCCCTGCGCGGGGTCGGCGTAGCCGCCGAAGACGGAGTCGACGAGGACCTCGCCGTCCACCGCCTCACGGGCGGCGGCACGCAGGCCGGCGTCGGCGAAGAGGCCGCTGCCGGTGTTGAGGACGAGGCTGTCGGTGCGCACGGAGGGCACTTCGTGACGGGTGTTCTCGTCGAGGAGCTTCGCCTGGGCGGTGGGGATCCACTCGGCTATGTCGACGTCGCCGCCGCGCAGGGCGTTGGCGCGGGCGGTGCCGTCGGCGATCCAGGTGACGTCGATACCGGACGCCTTGGCCTTGCCGCCCCAGTACCCGTCGTAACGGCTGAGCGCTGCCTTCGTCTTGCCGGTGAGCCGGGTGATCTCGAAGGGGCCGGTGCCGGTGCCCACGGGGCTGACGGTGCCGTCGTCGGCGTACGCCTTCTCGGCGAGGATGCCGAGGGCGGGGCTGGCCAGCCGCAGCGGAAGGACCGGGTCGGCGGTCTTGGTGGTGATGGTGACGGTGTCGGCGTCGTCGGCCTCGGCGGTGAGCGACACGTCGCTCAGTACGCGGGGTTTGGTCTCGGCCTCGTTCGCGTGGTCGAGGGCGTTGACGACCGACTCGGCGGTGACGTCGGTGCCGTCCTGGAACGTGGCCTCGCGCAACTCGAAGACCCAGGTCGTGTCGTTCTCGCGGGTCCAGGACTTCGCCAGGGCGGGGGCGGCGGCACCGTCCTGGTCCAGGGCCGTGAGGCCTTCGGCGACGGAGAGCTTGCTGAGCACGGTGGCGTCGTTGCTGTACGGCGACAGGGCCTGCACCGGCGGCACCGCGAGGGCTATCCGCAGGCGGCCCCCGCCTCCGGGCCCGTCGCTCGCGCCGGACCCCTCCTCGCCTGCGGCGAAGCAACCGGCCAGCAGCGGGGTGAGGGTGAGGGCTGCCAGGAGGCGGCGGGGGGTGGTGCGCATGGTGGTCCTGTCTTGCGGAGGGCGGAACGATCCGAATATAAGGCCAGCCTTACCAACCCTTCGCCGCGGGGGTGGGTGAAGACGCCAACTCCCCACGACACCGGCATGGAGAACCGGACGCCGGAGCCCGTCCAAGCGGTGGCGAGACCGACCCGGCCGTGACGGCACCGGACCGTCACCTGGTGAAACCCTTGTGAAACGGCCGCGGGGGGTACCGGGCAGGGTGATAGGAAGATCGTCGTGAGCGCTTCGCGCGCTCAGTGTCACGGGGGCACCGACACCACTGCGGCGCGGCATGTTCGCATGGGCCGCGCCCATCGTTCCGGAGCGCGGGCGCGCACTGCTCCCCCGTCCTGCGCCCGCGCGCGGCCAAGCCCAACACCGTCGACTACTTCTCCTCGGGCGGCAAGAAGCGGGCGATGGTCGTCTTCGAACCGCGCGACTCCGCGAAGGACGCCGAGCGTGTGGTCGTCGACGACCTGAGCAAGGACAACCACTACGTCTGGACCGAGATCTACGACGTGTCGGCCCAGAAGAAGCTGGGTGAGTGCCGGACCAACTCCTTCAAGTCCTGCGGGTCGCCGCTCAGCACTCGATGACGTTGACGGCGAGGCCGCCGCGGGCGGTCTCCTTGTACTTGACCTTCATGTCGGCGCCGGTCTCCTTCATGGTCTTGATGACCTTGTCGAGGGAGACATGGTGTCGGCCGTCGCCGCGCAGGGCCATACGGGCGGCGGTGACCGCCTTCACCGCGGCCATGCCGTTGCGTTCGATGCAGGGGATCTGGACGAGGCCGCCGACGGGGTCGCAGGTGAGGCCGAGGTTGTGTTCCATGCCGATCTCGGCCGCGTTCTCGACCTGTTCGGGGCTGCCGCCGAGGACCTCGGCGAGGCCGCCGGCGGCCATGGAGCAGGCCGAGCCGACCTCGCCCTGGCAGCCGACCTCGGCACCGGAGATGGAGGCGTTCTCCTTGAAGAGCAGACCGATCGCCCCGGCCGCGAGCAGGAACCGCACGATGCCGTCGTCGTCGGCGCCCGGCACGAACTCCAGGAAGTAGTGGAGGACGGCGGGGATGATGCCGGCCGCACCGTTCGTCGGCGCGGTGACGACCCGGCCGCCGGCGGCGTTCTCCTCGTTCACGGCCATCGCGTAGAGCGTGATCCACTCCATCGCGCGGGCCAACGGGTCGCCCTCGCTGCGCAGGGCGCGCGCGGCCGCGGCGGCCCGGCGACGGACCTTCAGACCGCCGGGGAGGATGCCCTCCCGGCCCAGACCGCGCGCGATACACGCCTCCATGACGTGCCAGATCTCCAGCAGGCCCGCGCGTATCTCCTCCTCGGTGCGCCAGGCCTTCTCGTTCTCCAGCATCAGCGCGGAGATGGACAGGCCGGTCTCCCGGGTGAGCCGCAGCAGTTCGTCGCCGGTGCTGAACGGGTGGGGCAGCACGGTGTCGTCGAGCTTGATCCGGTCCGCCCCGGCGGCTTCCTCGTCGACCACGAAACCGCCGCCGACGGAGTAGTACGTCTTCTCCAGCAGCGGCGCCCCATCGGCGTCGTGCGCGACGAGGATCATGCCGTTGGCGTGGTACGGCAGTGAGCGCCTGCGGTGCAGGACCAGGTCGGTCGAGGTGTCGAACCCGATCTCGTGGGCGGGGCCGATCTCGGCGCCGAGGAGGTGGATGCGCCCGGTGGCGCGGATCCGCTCGACGTCCAGGTCGGCCCGGACGACGTCGACGGTGTGCGGCTCGTTGCCCTCGAGGCCGAGCAGGACCGCCTTGGGTGTGCCGTGGCCGTGGCCGGTGGCACCGAGGGAACCGAACAACTCCGCCCGCACGGCGGCGGTCTGGGCCAGCGCCCCGTCCTGCTTCAGCCGCCTGACGAACATCCCGGCGGCGCGCATCGGGCCCACGGTGTGCGAGCTGGACGGGCCGATGCCGATGGAGAACAGGTCGAAGACGCTGATTGCCACGCCACGCTCCGTGGAGTTGGAGGGGACGTACCGGTCGGTGACGGCACGCCCCGCTGCGGGAGGTTGTCGGTCACAGGCCGGGGTACAGCGGGTGCTTGTCGGCGAGTGCCTTGACCCGGGTCTTGAGGGCCTCGGCGTCGTAGGCCGGCTTGAGGGCCTCGGCGATGACGTCGGCGACCTCGGTGAAGTCCTCGGCGGTGAAGCCGCGGGTGGCCAGGGCG
>NZ_JAQYWT010000225.1:0-773 GCF_036322545.1 Streptomyces sp. SP18BB07 | reverse complement strand
CTGGCTCCAGAAGGTGGTGCCCCAGGCGTGGTTGAGCGCGTTGAGGTCGTTGCCGTACTTCGCCTTCAGCCAGGTGCGGAAGGCGGCCGCGCTGGTGTCGCAGTAGCAGGCGGCGTTGTGGCAGCCGTACTCGTTGTGGACATGCCACATGGCGACGGCCGGGTGGTCGGCGTACCGCTCGGCCAGGGCGCCCGCGATGCGCAGCGCCGCGGTGCGGTAAGCGGGGCTGGACGGGCAGAAGGTCTGCCGGCTGCCGTACGAGAGCGTGCGGCCGTCCCTGTCCACCGGCAGCGCCTCGGGATGGGCCCGGAAGAACCAGGCGGGCGGGCAGGCCGTCGGGGTCGCGAGATCGGCGGCGATGCCGTTCTCATGGAGCAGCGCCAGGATCTTGTCCATGCGGGAGAAGTCGTAGACGCCCTCGGACGGCTCCAGCAGGGCCCAGGAGAAGATGCCGACGCTGACCATGGTCACCCCGGCCTCGCGCATCAGGGCCATGTCCTCGGCCCACACGTCCTCTGGCCACTGTTCGGGGTTGTAGTCGCCGCCGTAGGCGAGGCCGGGCAGGCGAAGACGGCGTTCGGTGGTCACTGCTGGTAACTCCGGAAGGTGTGGGGAACGACGGAAGGCTTGGTTCAGCCCTTGTTGGCGCCGAGGGTGAGGCCGCTGACGAACTGGCGCTGGAGTGCGAAGTACACGATCAGCGTGGGGATCGCGGTGAGCAGGGCTCCGGCGGCGACGAGGTTGGGGTCGGTGAAGTACTGGCCGGAGAGGTT
>NZ_JAQYWT010000224.1:0-105600 GCF_036322545.1 Streptomyces sp. SP18BB07 | reverse complement strand
CGCTCACCCTCGTCGACCACATCCACCATGACCAGTGGGGACAGACCCGAAAACACCGTCCGCACAAGCTCGTTGACACCCATCACATGAAGGTCAACGACCCTCACAACTCTCTGTCACCACCGAATGTGAGACAGGGCCAAACGAGCGGTGTAACCGGGGTTGACGGTTGCTGGTGGGCTGCGGAGAGGCGGCCGTCGAAGGTGATGTCGAAGGCTTTCAGCGCGGTCTTCCAGCGCATGGTCCAGCGGGCCTGGCCTTTGCCCGTGGGGTCGAGCGATGTGATCGCCAGGTAGACGCACTTCAACGCGGCCTGCTCGTTGGGGAAGTGTCCGCGGGCCTTGACCGCCCGGCGGATACGGGCGACCGACTCGATGGCGTTCGTCGTGCAGATGATGCGACGGATCTCGGTGTCGAACCGTAGGAACGGGGTGAACTCCTCCCAGGCGTTCTCCCACAGCTTCACGATCGCCGGGTATTTCCTGCCCCAGGCGTCGGCGAATTCGGCGAACCTGTCCAGGGCGGCTTCCTCGGTCGGTGCCGTACGGACGGGCTTGAGAAGCTTGGCGATCTTGTCCCAGTCCTGGCGGGCGGCATAACCGAACGTCTTACAGTCCCTGGACCACGATCCCGAGCAGCTTCTCGTGCGCTGGTGAAACCTGCCGTAGGGCAGTGATGCATCGCGCTGAGCTGGGAATTTTCCTGTCGCATTGATGTTCGTTGGAGTCGTTGCCGCGCGGGGGCCTTTGTCCGGTTGATGGTCGGGGGGTGGTTTCGTGGCGTCGATCGAGCAGACGGCGTATCCGTGGTTGAAACACGCGGTGTCGGCGCGGGAGTTGCCCACCTCGGCAGCACGAATCCGGGAGGCAACGGCGCTGCCCCGGCTCGAGGCCGCGTCAGCGGCAGGCCGGAGAGGGCACGGAGGGTGGCGGTGCAGGGACTCGGCCGTTCAGCGGCTCCGATCGACGCGGTCGACGAAGTCGCCGACCGCGGTGGCGAAGGCGGCGGGCGCCTCCTGCGCGACGAAATGCCCGACGTCCGGGATCGTGACCGCGGTGACGTCGCCGGCGACCTGGCGCATCGTCCGCTCGGTGAAGGGGGCGTTGATGCCGTCGACGGCGAGCACGGGAACGGTCAGCGGCCGCGACTCGGCCAGTGCCCGCATCCGGTCGCCGCCGGTCAGGGAGGAACGGTAGAGCCCCTCGGTGCCGCGCCAGCCGCCCGGCCGCGCGTAGGTGCGGGCGAACTCGTCGAGGTCGGTCTCGGTGACCCCGCCCGGCACCATCGTCATCACCGAGACGGCCCAGTCGAGCATCACTCGCTCGCGGCCGGCCAGGAACAGCTCCGGGATTCCCGGGGCGGCCAGGAATCCCACGTGCCAGGAGCCGCCGTTCCTCACGTCGGCCAGCATCTCCCAGCCGTACCCCGGAAGGGTGGTCTCGACGCCGGTGAAGCTGAGGACGTCGCCGGGGTGCGTGGCCGCGAACGCGAAGACCGGCCCGCCGCTGATGTCCTGGCAGGTCACGTGCACGGGCCCGACGCCGAGGTGGGCGACCAGCCGGTGCAGGTCCTCCGCCACGGTGGCCAAGTCGTGGTCGCCGTCGGCGATGCCGGAGTCGCCGAAGCCGCGCAGGTCGACGGCGAACACCCGGTGGGTGGCGGCGAGCAGCGGGATGACGTCGCGGAAGGCCCACCAGGACTCCGGCCACCCGTGCACCAGCAGGATCGGGGAGCCGGTGTCGCCCGCCGAGACGTAGTGCAACGTGGTGCCGTTGACCTCGGCGGTGTGGTGCGTGACGCCCGCCACGGCGGGCGAGGCGGTCACGAAAGAGCTGGTCATGCGATGACTCCCAAGATAGACAACCAGGTTGACTCTAGTGTTGGTCAACCTGGTTGTCCAAGTCAAGGGAAGATCTAGACTGTGGTCATGTCCTCACGATCCGGCGCCGATCTCGCCCTGCTGCTCCTGGGCAGCTATCGCAATCTGGTGGACGAAGTGGTCCGGGAGCTGGCGACCCGGGGATACCCCGACGCCCGGCCGTCGCACGAGTACGCGATCCGGGCCATCCGAGCCGGCGCCGACAGCGCCTCGGACTTGGCCCGCAGACTCGCCATCACCAAGCAGGCCGCGGCGAAGACGATCGCCGCGCTCGTCGAACGCGGGTACGTCACCACCGAGACCGACCCCGCCGACATCCGCCGCAAGAACATCCGGATCACCGATCACGGGATCGGGCTGATCACCGAGAGCACCGCGATCTTCGACGAGGTGCGGGCCCGCTGGGAAGTGCGTCTGGGCGCCGCCGAACTCGCCGAGCTGGAAACGCAGCTCGCCCAATTCGTCGGCGACTCGCCCATCAACCTCGACGCTCCGGGCTGGGCGGCGGGACAGGAACTGCGCTAGCGGTCAGCCGAGGGTCGTGGCCGGCCGGTCGGCGCCGCTTTCGGCGCCGCCGGAGACATCGCCCAGGGCCGCACCACCTTCGAACAGGTCATCAACGCCCCGGACAGCCTGGCTGTGGAACTTCGACTTCGACGACCACGAACGCATCGCCGCCCGACTGCCCCGCATCGCCGCCGTGTACCCAGCTTGCCCCATCGGGCAACGATCACCGCCGCACCGGGCAACGATCACCATCTACAGAGAAACAGGGCAGGTCAGGACCTCTCGGAAACACCCCTACGTGTCTCTCGTCGGTGACGCCTGCGATGTTCACGACGAATGCTGTTGTACCGAGGGCAGACGCTCGGGAACCCGCGCACCGAGGCCGACGCACGGCCGCAGCTGGGAACCCAGGGATGGCATCGGGCCTGCGACGGCCACGACATACGCCCCGCTTGCTGGATGAAGGGACGCCGACGAGGGCTGGCCTTCACGCAAGTCCCGCCCGAGTTCGGGTCACCGAGCGCTCAGAAATTGCGAACTCAGGCGCTTTGGGCGGCGCCTACATCGGAGACAGCACCCGAGCCGAAATCGCCTACGCCCGGTCGCTGGGCAAGCCCGTGCGGTACGCAACCCGAAGTCGACCCTGACGCCTGACCGCCTGCTGCCACCTCGACAACCAAGGCCGGCAGCCCGCCGCCTGACCGTCTCGCGGTGGCTTCGGTCGCCGCCCACCCCACACCCTCCGCAGGCATGCATCCATTGGGATTGATCATCTGACGAGCTCGTGCATGGTTGGAGCCGGCACGTCGAGACCTTGATCGTTGATCATGGTCTGCGTGGTGGGGAACCGGACGCGTGCAGCGGTCCTTCGCAGTCAGCAGATCACCGGACTGAGTTCAGAGGTGATCGCCGAACTTGTAGCGGAGATCGGCCCGTTGTGGCACGAGCGGCACCAGGCGACACGCGTCTCGCGTCCCCGCCGACGAGCTGTCGGCGCCGGTGCCAAGCACAAGCTTGTCTTCGTCGACCGGCTCCTGGCCACGCTGATTCACCTCCGCCACGGCGCCACCCACGACGTACTGGCCTGCTGGTTCGATGTAGATCGCGCCACCGTCACGCGTGCGATCGGTGAAGTACGGCCGCTGCTGGCCCAGCGGGGCCGCACCGTCGCTCCCGGCCTTCGGCTCCGCACGCTCGCCGAGGTGGTCGACCACCTCGGCGAGAACGAGCGGGCAGGGATCATCGTGATCACGGCGTCGGAGCCGTCCTTGATAGCCCGTTTTCAGGGCTGAGCCCCCGCGCCTCCGGGAAGCTGGTGACGGTTCTGCGGCGCGAGGGCGCGGACGCGGTCCGCAAGGGCCGGCCTTGGAGCCTTCCACTGGAGGACCGGGCACTGCTGGTCGCGGCGTACTGGCGCACGAACCTCACGATGCGCCAGCTCGCTCCGCTGTTGGGGGTGTCCGAGTCGGCGGCGGACCGGATCATCGACCATCTCGGGCCGATGCTCGCCCTCCAGCCCCGCAAACGGTTCGCGAGGGACACCGTGCTCATCGTGGACGGCACCCTGGTCCCCACCCGCGACCACCAGGTCGCCTAGCAGTCGAAGACATCTCATGTCGCTGGTAGGTCAAGTTGATGCTCGGCGGCAAGGTCTATAGGTGGTGTGAAGGCGCGATCGGAGTCGAACAGCATGCGGTGCTGTAGGCAGTGGTAGAGGCAGCCGAGCAGTTTGTTGAACAGGTTGCGCAGTGCGGCGGTGTGGCGTTCTCCGCCTGCTCGTCGCCTGTCGTAATGGGCGCGCGGAGCGACTGTGCGGAGTGCGGCAAAGGCCCACAGGTGACCAACGCTGGCGAGTCGTTGGTTCTTGACGGTCCGAGCCACGACGACGTGGCTGCGGCCTGACGCCAGTGTCACTGGTGCGCCCCGGCGTATGCCTTGACCGCCCTCGCGTCCGCGAACCGGGATCGGTCGTCGCCGATCTCAGCCAACAGTCGGGCCCCGGAGAGCACGGACAGACCCGGGAAGCTGGTGATGATGTCGGCGTCCGGGTGCGCGAGGAACGCTTCCTCTGTCGCCGCCGCGAGGATCCGGCGCGGCCGAACATCTGGGGTTCGATGCATCCTGGACGAGTCATGTCAGCCGCCACCACTGGACGGTTCTGAGGGATCGGGCAGTGGAGGACGACGCACCGGCGCCTCGGTCATGGGCTGGCCAGCATCAAGTATCCCCCTTGCAACGTTGATGAATTCGAGGCGTGCGGCCTCCATAAGGTCTCGGGCTCTGTCCCAAGCCCTTTCATCATGGGTAACGCCTCGGATGAACTGATTACTGTGCCTCCAGAAGACCTCATCCATGCGTGCTGCTGCAGTCACCATTGGTGGTTCACCAACCAGCGAGATGGTGCCCAATGCGATGTTCCAAGCAGTCCAGTCGACTGCTCCGCCCTCCTTCCAGGCACGCCGAATCGCGACTTGGGCCCGCGTGGACTCGGCAACTACGGCAGCACACGCATCGATCTGCCGATCTCGCGTCTTGTGCTGTTTCTGAGAACGGTTAGCGAGCACGGCACCAGCAACAACGCCAGAAAGCGTGACCAGTACGCTTCCCACGATGGAGACCACGATTCCAAGCTCAACCAAGACTCACTCCCCTCCTGACCGCGGCGATCTGCGGGATTGCACATCGTCGGTACGACTCTGCCAGCGGGTTCGCGATACGCACACGACGACATCACGAGTCAGACCAGGGTGCGGTCACTGGGTGTCAGCCCATGAGGACGCGCTTTCGGAGGAGTTCGAATCCGGCGCGGCCGAACATCTGGCGCTTGAGCATCTTGATGCGGTTGACATGGCCTTCGACGACACCGGAGTTCCAGGGGGTGGAGAGCCCAGCGGTGACCGCGTCGAGGTCGCGTTCCAGACCGCTGGTGAAGGTGTGCAGGCTGGGGAGATCGTCGGCACGGACGGCCGCGATCCACTCCGCGATCCACTCCGCGATCTGCTCGCCTTCGCGCTGGGTGAGCATGCGCGCGAAGGAGCGGATGTGCCCAGCGAGGGCTGCTCGTGGCTCTGCACGGATGGTTGACCCGGTAATCAGTTGGAGCCGAGGAGCCTTCGCTGGCTACGCTTCCTGGCGTGAATCCCGTGATCGACGTCCTGGCTCCTTCCGAGGTGGACTGCCTGGAGCGCCTGTGGGGGCAGCTCCTGGTGCACCACAGTCGGGAGGCGGCACACCTGGCGGCTCTTGGCGCGGTTCGCTCGCCCAGGGACTCGTGGCGTCTGCGGCGGGGACAGTACCTCGAATGGCTGCAGGAGCCGCTCACGGCAGTACTGGTCGCTCGGGACGGGAATCAACTGCTTGGCTATGCGGTTGTGCGCATCCTGGACGCCCCGGGGTCATGGCAGTGGGGGGACCAAGTCGGCGTGCTGGAAACCCTCGTGGTTGATGACGAGGCCCGCGGTGCCGGAGTCGGGCAGGCCCTTGTCAGGGCCGTACGCGAGCGTCTCGCCGAATCGGGTGTCCAGGTCATGAAGATCTCCGTCATCGTGGGCAACGATGATGCCCTGCGCTTCTACCAGCGGGAAGGCGCCGTCGACTTCGTGAAGACGCTGGTCATGCCCGTCTCGGAATGACGGCGCAGACCGGATCGGTGCCGACAACGAGGATGCCGCTGCGTGCTCAGCGGCATAATCCCGGTGGACTCTTCATGCAGCCTTGGCCGGGTACTGAGTCCACGTACGGACAGGTGAATCGGGGGCGAAGTCGGTCTTCGGTTCGGCGCGTGCGTTGCGCCAGCGGACATAGGCGGCGATGGCGGCGTTCTGCTCGTCGTGTGTGCGGTGGTCGGTGCCGTTGAGGGCGAAGTAGCGCAGAGCGGCGAACTCCGATTCGATCCAGTTCAGCCAGGAGCCGTAGGTCGGCAGGAAGACCACTCAACGTCGTTGTCGGCGGCCCAGGTGCGGACCTCGGTGTGCTTGTGCGGGGAGAAGTTGTCCAGCACCACGTACAGCTTCTCCCGGGGCCAGCGGGTGCGCAGAGCCTTGAGTAGGCCGAGGAACTCGCGCCACCGCTTGCGTGTGCGGATCCGGTAGTAGATCTTCCCAGTGGCCAGGTCGAGAGCGGCGAGCATGTGCATCACGCCGCCGTAGCGGTTGTAACTGGGCCCGGGCTCCACCACACCAGCACACACCGTCAGAGAGCCACCCAACAACGTGACAGTGCTGTACGGCGGGTTATTCGACCCCAACCACTCCGGTGGCTGCGAGGGCTCCAATGGTGATCAGGAACACTCCTACGATCAGCGGACCAGTCCGCACGGTGGACTCCCCAGCGGATGCGTTCGCTCTGCCGAAAACGTTGCGCTGGCTTATGGCGGCGCGCGTGAATTTCTTGCTGTAGATGATGAGTCCAAGGCCTGCGAGGATGCCGAAAGCCGAGAGGAAGATACGCACCCGAACTCCTTATGTCTGAAGTGGGGGCCTGAGCCCGCCCAAGGGACTGGGGCGGGCTCAGGCTTCGGTTCCACGACTACGAGTGGTTGTTTCGGCCAGAATTGAGTTGTAGTCTCCTACTGCACGTGGGGGTTGGGGCGTAGGTTCCGAGCCCTCCACTGGCGCCGGCTGCCGGAGACCCGTCTTGACCCCCGATTCGGCGCCACCGACGGTGCCCAAACCAGCAGCGCATCCCCCGTAAGCGGACGGCCCGGCGTCTGCGCCTCCCTTGGATCCTTCGAAGCCTCCACCAATGCCCGGAAGTCCCACACCAATCATCAGGTAGCCACCGCTGTTACCGGAAGCGTTCTTGGAGTATCCGCCGCCCAGGCACACCCAGAAACATGCGTCAAGGCCGACCCACCAACTCCACAACCCACTGGAATCGCTGTTGTTGACGGGATCGCCTTTGGCGTAGAGGTAGGGGTTGGTCTCCTGGCCCGACGGGTCGGGCTGGTTGAACCGCCCGATCTGGGGGTCGTAGTGCGGTGACCCATCTTGTACAGGCCCGTGGGATCCCTTCGCCCACCTATGGCCGCCCTTGGCTTGGCAGCTGCCGCGCCAACTTCGTGGCACTGGTTCAACCGCATGCACGGCCATTCCACCACTGCCTGAACAGTCGCCAGAAGTGCGTGAAGTGATAGCCCTCAGCACCTCCGCCAAAGCTCCACTCTCGGCAGCTCCTTGACCCGCATGCTCCTGTCTTCAGTCGCGATCAACGGGTGGCAGATCGTGAACATCATCGGTCTTCAGCGGTCCGGTTCCTCCCACCGAGCCGCTGATGCCTGCGGCCGGTCCAGCCGACGGCGGCCCAAGAGGCGAAGAGGACGATCGCAGCGATGATGCCAGCGACGGTGTCGGTGAAGACGAGCGCGAGCAGGACCGCGATCAACGTGATCGTTCCGGCCGAGGAGGTGGCGAAGGAGTCGGCACGCAGGACGACGCGCAGGAAACCTGATGAGGGGGAAGAGCCAGTCATTACATATCCATTCTGCGGCCAGGCCCGTCGTGATCAACAGAATGGTAGGAGGCTGCCGATCTAGATAGTTGCTGCGCGGAGGCGGGCCGGCCGCGGCTGCCGGTCCGGCAGGCCCTGTCCGGGATCCTGTTCGTGCTGCACACCGGCATCCAATGGGAGACCGCAAGTCGCCCCGCCCGCCTCCGGATCCTCACGCGGGCCTGAACTGCCTTGACGTCAGCATCGTCGCTGACGCCTGGCCTTGGCGCTGACACGCTTGCGAATCAGGGCTTGATAGAAGGAGGACTTTTCATCACCGAGGCCGAAGTACTCACATATGTCGGCTACCATATCGGCGTCCTCGGCCCTGCCCGTGAGCCCGATCTGGACGATCAGCCAGAAGCCCTCCCGAGCCCTGGCGCGGCATTCGTCACCCAGATTCGTTCGTCCCAGAGCCGGCTCACTGTCGTCACCTGATCCAGCGGCCACGAACGACAGAGTCTGCAGAAGCTCGCGTCGGGCCAGAGACGAGAGCTCACCTGCCAGCGCGGCCAGGATCACGCTGACGGCCGGCACAGTGCACTCGAAGATGATCGTGTTGAGCTCAACATGGTTGGCGAGCGTGTATCCGATCATGTCCTGGGGTGTCTCGGCAGTGATAATCGCCTCGAACAGCAAGGGCACATGCTCCGCTGACTCACCGCAGCCGCACCGCAACGAAGCCCAGTCGTGCCGTCCCAGTTCAGCGCGTACCAGCTCACTGACACCCAACCGAAATCCCCTCTCCATCAGCGTCACCCGCAGCGTCACTCCTGCTCAGGGCGGCACTGATGAAGCATCCTCCGAGATGCCGCTTTTCCGCTACGAACTGCTTCACCAAATCGCGGTCAGGGCCTTGAAAACGGGCGCACCCACGTTCCGTCGCCTGGTGACCACCGCCGGCGTTGGCGCCGACGCCCCCACCCCGCCCCGGCTGCACGATCTTCGGCACACCTTCGCCGTCCGTGCCCTGCTCACCTGGTATCGCACCGGCGGTGATATCCAGGCGTAGATCCCGTCGCTGTCCATCCACCTATCTCGGGCACCCGGGAACCGTCCTCCAGCTACTGGTACCTGTCTGCGGCACCGGAACTGCTGGCTCCGGCGGCGGCCCGCCGAGAGGGCATCGGAAAGGCGGCACGATCATGACCTCGATCGCTCCTACCCTGCAGTCGTTCTTCACCGACCGGGTGGTCCGCCAACGTCAGGCCAGTCCGCGCACCATCGCCGCCTACCGCGACGCGCTCCGTCTCCTGCTCGGCTTCGTCCAGCAGCGCGCCGGCATCACCCAAGGGCGCACGGCTTTGCCCTCGATGCGGCTCTGACCGCCGCCGAGGTGGCGGACCTCGAGGCATGGCTGGACGCTGACCTGCCCGAGGACAGCATCCCCACGACCGGACGGCATCCAGGACCTCCACCCGAGCGACGACACAACACGTCACCACTGCCACAGGCCCGCCGACCCTATTCCTGACCAGCGGAAACAGAGCTATCAAGCCCGGAAAGACAACAACCACTCAGACCGGGGGGCGTCGGAGGGCTGCTGCGTGAGTCGATTCACGGTACTCGCGGCGGTGCGGGAGCCAGTGCGAGCAACCCCCACCTCAGCTGGTGGCTCCAGGCCGACGGCCGAAGGGCATGACCGAATCGGCAAGTGTCGCCGCCTCAGCACTGTGATGGTTACCGGGGTGGCCTGCGGCGTCTTCGACGTGGGTGCCGATGGTTGACCAGACGCGGTCGGCGTGACACGACCGACATCGGACGTTGCGAGGCCGCCTCGGGGACAACCCTCCGTAAGGGCTCACGGGCACTCAGGTATCTCTGACGTCTCGTCAACCATTCAAGATCATCTTGCACGTGCGTTGCGCAAGGTGTTGAAAGACAACAGTGATCAGCGGAGGGCCGTGAAAAAGAGTATTCGCAGGTCAGCAGGCATTTTGAGGTGCCGTGCCCCTTGCCTCCAAGGGGCACGGCACCGCGCCGCTCAGATGTCCCGGAAGATCTCGATCTGCGCCCCCACGGTGTTGAGGCGTTCCGCGAGGTCCTCGTAGCCGCGGTTGATGACGTAGACGTTGCGGAGCACGGACGTGCCCTCGGCGGCCATCATCGCCAAAAGGACGACCACGGCGGGGCGCAGGGCGGGTGGGCACATCATCTCGGCCGCGCGCCAGCGGGTGGGGCCCTCGACCAGCACCCGGTGCGGGTCGAGGAGTTGGAGGCGGCCGCCGAGGCGGTTGAGGTCGGTGAGGTAGATCGCCCGGTTGTCGTAGACCCAGTCGTGGATGAGGGTCTTGCCCTGTGCGGCGGCGGCGATGGCCGCGAAGAACGGGACGTTGTCGATGTTCAGGCCGGGGAACGGCATGGGGTGGATCTTGTCGATGGGGGCCTGGAGTTTCGAGGGGCGGACGGTGAGGTCCACCAGGCGGGTGCGGCCGTTGTCGGCGAAGTACTCCGCCGAGCGGTCGTGGTCGAGCCCCATCTCCTCCAGGACCGCCAGCTCGATCTCCAGGAACTCGATCGGTACCCGGCGCACGGTCAGTTCGGACTCGGTGACGACCGCCGCGGCGAGCAGGCTCATCGCCTCGACCGGGTCCTCGGAGGGCGAGTAGTCGACGTCCACGTCGATGTGCGGCACGCCGTGCACGGTGAGCGTGGTGGTGCCGATGCCCTCCACCCGTACGCCGAGGGCCTCCAGGAAGAAGCAGAGGTCCTGGACCATGTAGTTGGACGAGGCGTTGCGGATGACGGTGACGCCGTCGTGGCGGGCGGCGGCCAGCAGCGCGTTCTCGGTCACCGTGTCGCCGCGCTCGGTCAGCACGATCGGACGGCCGGGGGTGACGGAGCGGTCCACCTCGGCGTGGTACAGCCCCTCGGTGGCCGTGATGTCGAGGCCGAACCGGCGCAGCGCGATCATGTGCGGCTCGATCGTCCGCGTCCCGAGGTCGCAACCGCCCGCGTACGGCAGCTTGAAGTGGTCCATGCGGTGCAGCAGCGGGCCGAGGAACATGATGATCGAGCGGGTGCGGCGCGCCGCCTCCGCGTCGATCGCGTCGAGGTCCACCTCGGCCGGCGGCACGATCTCCAGGTCGACACCGCCGTTGATCCACCGGGTGCGGACGCCGATGGAGCCGAGCACCTCCAGAAGGCGGTACACCTCCTCGATACGGGCCACCCTGCGCAGCACTGTGCGCCCCTTGTTCAACAAGGAGGCGCACAGCAGCGCGACACACGCGTTCTTGCTGGTCTTCACGTCGATGGCGCCCGACAGCCGACGCCCGCCGACCACCCGCAGATGCATCGGACCCGCGTAGCCCAGTGAGACGATCTCACTGTCGAGGGCTTCACCGATTCGGGCGATCATCTCAAGGCTGATGTTTTGATTGCCGCGCTCGATACGATTCACCGCGCTCTGGCTCGTACCGAGCGCCTCCGCCAACTGTGACTGTGTCCAGCCACGGTGCTGTCGTGCGTCACGGATGAGCTTGCCGATGCGTTCGAGGTAGTCGTCTGCCATGAGGGAGAGGTTATCTCAGATATGAGATGACGCCTCATGGGGGGCCTGTTAGGGGTGTGGCGCGGGCCCGTTCAGGTGATGTCGCGTGATGTCACCCGATGTCGGCTGATAGAGCGTCAGCCCGGCTCAGTGCCGCCGCGCGTTACGGGTGCGGCGCCAGCCGAAGGGACCGGGCAGGTCCATCGAGGTCGTACGGCGCCCCGTGCTGCTGTGGGTGTGGCGGGGGCCGTTGCGGCCGCCGGTGGTGATGGACCAGGAGCGCTTGTTGATGTTCAGTCGCACACCCGGCAGGATCTGAAAGCTCTTGCGGAACGTGAGCGGCATGTCTGCCTCCTTCCCGATTTCCCGATGCCCGACGGGTACCCCGCTCTTCGGTCCGCATCCCTCTCCGTCTGCGACAACTGGGCTGCCCCCGGGGGTAATTGCCTCGGCGCGGCGGCGGTGCGCGGAATCAGCGCGGCGGCAGAACGCAGAACTCGTGGCCGTCGGGGTCGACCAGGACCGCCCAGTCGACCGGGCCCTGGCCGATGTCGGCGGGGGCCGCGCCGAGCGAGACGAGCCGGTCGATCTCGCTCTGCTGGTCGCTGTCGGCGGACGGGACGAGATCGAAGTGGAGGCGGTACTTCCCGACCTTCGGGGCCAGCGGCGGACCACCCCAGGTGATCTTCGTGCCGCCGTGCGGTGACTGGATCGCGGTCTCCTCGTCCTGGTCCCAGACCAGGGGCCAGCCCAGAGCCCGGCTCCAGAAGTACCCGACCTCCTGCGAACCGTCGCTCGCGAGCGCGCCGATGAGTCCGCAGCCGGCCAGGAAGTTGTTGCCCGGCTCGATCACGCAGAACTCGTTGCCCTCGGGGTCGGCGAGGACCACGTGTGTCTCTTCCGGGAGCTGGCCGATGTCGATATGGCGGCCGCCGAGTTCCAGCGCCCGCTCCACGATCCGCCGCTGGTCGTCGAGGGAGGTGCTGGTCAGGTCGAAGTGCATCTGGTTGGGAACGGTCTTCTTCTCCTGGCTGGGCAGGAAGCGCAGCCGGAGCGAGGTGTCGTCGTCCGGGGCGAGCGAGATGCCTCCGTAGGGGTCCTCGGTGGTCTCCCGGTCCAGGACACCGGCCCAGAAGTGCGCGAGACCGACGGGGTCGTTCGCGTCGAAGCTGAGCGCGTGGAGGTGGGACGTCATCGCGTGGGATCTCCGATCCGTCGACACGGCCGCGGACAGGGCTCGACCCCCGCCCATGGGCAACGACCATGGGGAACAACCATGCTAAAAAGCCCGGGAAACGCCCCGCAACGCAATAAGACGTCGCCTCACTCGATGCTGTGTGGCGAATCAGGGCAGCAGTACCGCATGAAGTCCCCACCGCGCTTCACGTTGGCCGCGACCACTCTCGACGCGCCGGACGCTCGCGAGCTGGCGCGGTTCTATCAGGGCCTGCTCGGGTGGCCGGTGCGGAAGGACGACCCGGGGTGGGTCGAGATCGCACCGCCCGACGGCGGTGCCGGGTTGTCGTTCCAGACGGAGCCGCTCTTCACCCGACCGCGGTGGCCTTCGACGCGGGCCGAACAGCAGATGATGATGCATCTGGACATCGAGGTGAACGATCTGTCATCAGCCGTCGACCACGCCCGCGCCCTGGGGGCGACCGTGGCGGACTTCCAGCCTCAGGACGATGTGCGGGTCCTGTACGACCCGGTGGGTCACCCGTTCTGCCTTTTTGTGCGGTCCGACGACCCCAGAATCCGGTCGAGTGTCCGGCGGCCCAGGCCGCTCATCGCCGGATTGCTCTCGACGTAGTACCAGACGAGACCCATCGCCTGTTCGAACGCCCATGCCTTGCCGCGCTCCCACTCCAGATCGTCACAGGCCAGTGCCCGGCGGAGCGCTTCTCGCGGGCCCGTCCGCAGCAGATGCCACGCGCCGACCAGATCCAGCGCGGGGTCGGCCGGGCCGAACCCGCCGGTGTCGAGTACGCCGCTGAGCCGGCCTCCCGTGACCAGTACGTTGCCGGGAATCAGGTCACCGTGGCTCATCACGTCGGCGCCCGTGCGGGGCAGCTCCCGAAGGTGGCTCCACAGCCGGCGCAGCCGGGGCACGTCGAGCAGCCCCTCGCTCTCCGCGAAGCACCTCTCCATCCACGCGTCGTGATCGGTGAGAACGCCGCCACGATTGTCGCCGCTGAAGACCCGACCCCGTGTCTCGGCCGCCCGCAGGGCCGCGATGAAGGTGGCGAGGTCCTCGGCGAAAGCGTCCGAGCCGCTCGGGTCGGCATCGTAGGCCACCGTGCCCGGCAGCCATGTCTGGACCGACCACGGCATGGGGTAACCCGCCCCGGGCTCTCCCAGGGCGACGGGCTCCGGGACGGGGAACCGCGACACCCCTGCCAGCTCCGCGCTCGCCCGGGCTTCCCGCTCCAGAACCGCCAGCGCCTCGGCGGGATCCGCCGGACGCAGGGGGAAACGCGCGGAGAGGCCGTCACCGATGCGGAAGATGGCGTTGACCGTCCCGGTCGACGCCACGCGCCGGATCGTCTTCCCCCGCCACCGAGGGAACTGCTCCCGGACCAGGGACTCGACGATCTCGGTGGTCACGTCCACTTGGTCGACGTGCATGGTCATGCGTGCGGGCCCTCCCCGGTCCCGTGCGATGACGTCGAACGCGGACCGGACCGCATCGACGGGGACGACAGCCAGTATTCATCCGCCGGAGTTCGGATCAACCGAGATTTCCGGGTCCCGGTCGCCGGCGAGCAGGGCGAAGGCCCGGAGATTGGCGCACGCCACATCGGGCCGGGCATGACCAGCCCGCGCCCATGTACTACTGTTATCTCGACATCGAGATATCTGCCGAGGCGCACCTCGGCCGCACGTCACACTCGATCTGACGGTAAGGGCTACCTAACTTAGCCTTACCTTAGCGGATCGGCCAAGGAGGCGCGGCGGCAGGATGCGGTGGTACGCGCACATGGAATGAAGGAGACTGTCGTGTCGGCGAACAGCTTCGACGCCCGCAGCACGCTGCAGGTGGGCGACGAGTCGTACGAGATCTTCCGGCTGGACAAGGTGGAGGGCTCGGCTCGCCTGCCCTACAGCCTCAAGGTCCTGCTGGAGAACCTGCTCCGCACGGAGGACGGCGCGAACATCACCGCCGACCACATCCGTGCCCTCGGCGGCTGGGACTCGCAGGCCCAGCCCAGCCAGGAGATCCAGTTCACCCCGGCCCGCGTGATCATGCAGGACTTCACCGGTGTCCCCTGTGTCGTGGACCTCGCCACCATGCGTGAGGCCGTGAAGGAGCTGGGCGGCGACCCGGCGAAGGTCAACCCGCTCTCCCCGGCCGAGATGGTCATCGACCACTCCGTCATCGCCGACAAGTTCGGCACCAGCCAGGCCTTCGCGCAGAACGTCGAGCTGGAGTACGGCCGCAACAAGGAGCGCTACCAGTTCCTGCGCTGGGGCCAGACCGCGTTCGACGACTTCAAGGTCGTACCCCCCGGCACCGGCATCGTCCACCAGGTGAACATCGAGCACCTGGCCCGCACGGTCATGGTCCGCAACGGCCAGGCGTACCCCGACACCCTCGTCGGCACCGACTCGCACACCACCATGGTCAACGGCCTCGGCGTCCTCGGCTGGGGCGTCGGCGGTATCGAGGCCGAGGCCGCGATGCTCGGCCAGCCGGTCTCCATGCTCATCCCGCGCGTCGTCGGCTTCAAGCTGACCGGTGAGCTGACCCCCGGCACCACCGCCACCGACCTCGTGCTCACGATCACCGAGATGCTCCGCAAGCACGGTGTCGTCGGCAAGTTCGTCGAGTTCTACGGTGAGGGCGTGGCCGCCACCTCCCTCGCCAACCGCGCCACCATCGGCAACATGTCGCCGGAGTTCGGCTCCACCGCCGCGATCTTCCCGATCGACGGCGAGACCATCAAGTACCTGAAGCTCACCGGCCGCTCCGAGCAGCAGCTCGCGCTCGTCGAGGCGTACGCCAAGGAGCAGGGTCTCTGGCTGGACCCGCAGGCCGAGCCCGACTTCTCCGAGAAGCTGGAGCTCGACCTGTCGACGGTCGTCCCGTCGATCGCCGGCCCGAAGCGCCCGCAGGACCGCATCGTCCTCGCGAACGCCGCCGAGCAGTTCAAGCAGGACGTCCTCAACTACGTCGACTCCGTGGACGAGTCCGGCAAGGAGTCCTTCCCGGCCTCCGACTCCCCGGCCGTCGCCCCGAACGGCGCCCCGTCCAACCCGGTCACCGTGACCGCCCCCGACGGCTCGACGTACGAGATCGACCACGGCGCGGTGACGGTCGCGGCCATCACCTCCTGCACCAACACCTCGAACCCGTACGTCATGGTCGCCGCCGCGCTGGTCGCGAAGAAGGCCGTGGAGAAGGGCCTGACCCGCAAGCCGTGGGTCAAGACCACCCTCGCCCCGGGCTCCAAGGTCGTCACCGACTACTTCGACAAGGCGGGGCTCACCCCCTACCTCGACAAGGTCGGCTTCAACCTCGTCGGCTACGGCTGCACCACCTGCATCGGCAACTCCGGCCCGCTGCCGGAGGAGGTCTCCAAGGCCGTCAACGACCACGACCTCGCCGTCACCTCGGTGCTCTCCGGCAACCGCAACTTCGAGGGCCGGATCAACCCCGACGTCAAGATGAACTACCTGGCGTCCCCGCCGCTGGTCGTCGCGTACGCCCTCGCGGGCTCCATGAAGGTGGACATCACGCGCGACGCCCTCGGTGTGGACCAGGAGGGCAAGCCGGTCTACCTGGAGGACATCTGGCCCTCCGAGGCCGAGGTCAACGACGTCGTGGCGAACGCCATCGGCGAGGACATGTTCTCCAAGTCCTACTCCGACGTCTTCGCGGGCGACGCCCAGTGGCAGGCCCTGTCGATCCCCGAGGGCGACACCTTCGAGTGGGACCCGCAGTCGACGTACGTCCGCAAGCCCCCTTACTTCGAGGGCATGACGATGGAGACCACCCCGGTCTCGGACATCGCCGGCGCCCGCGTCCTCGCCAAGCTGGGCGACTCGGTCACCACCGACCACATCTCCCCGGCCGGTGCGATCAAGGCCGACACCCCCGGAGGCAAGTACCTCACGGAGCACGGTGTCGAGCGTCGTGACTTCAACAGCTACGGCTCGCGCCGAGGCAACCACGAGGTCATGATCCGCGGCACGTTCGCCAACATCCGCCTGCGCAACCAGATCGCGCCGGGCACCGAGGGCGGCTACACCCGCGACTTCACCCAGGACGGCGGTCCGGTGTCGTTCATCTACGACGCCTCGCGCAACTACATCGAGCAGGGCATCCCGCTGGTCATCCTGGCCGGCAAGGAGTACGGCTCCGGCTCGTCCCGTGACTGGGCGGCCAAGGGCACGGCCCTCCTCGGCGTCAAGGCCGTCATCGCCGAGTCCTACGAGCGCATCCACCGCTCGAACCTCATCGGCATGGGCGTCCTCCCGCTGCAGTTCCCGGAGGGTGCCTCGGCCTCCTCCCTCGGCCTCACCGGCGAGGAGACCTTCTCCTTCACCGGCGTCGAGGAGCTGAACAACGGCACCACCCCGCGCACGGTCAAGGTCACCACCGACACGGGCGTCGAGTTCGACGCGGTCGTCCGCATCGACACCCCCGGTGAGGCCGACTACTACCGCAACGGCGGCATCATGCAGTACGTGCTGCGCAGCCTGATCCGCAAGTAAGCGGCTCGGTACGGCGGTTGAGGGCCGCATCCCCGGTGACGGGGGTGCGGCCCTTCGCATGGGCCCTTCGTGCGGTGCTACAACCAGCCGCGCTGTGCCGCCCGCGCCCCCAGTTGGAAGCGGCTGGCCGCGCCGAGCCGGTCCTGCAGCTCACTCACCCGGCGCCGCAGGGTCCGCAGGCTCACCCCGAGATGGCGGGCCACCGCCTCGTCCTTCATCCCGGCCGCCAGCAGCCGGGTCAATGTCCGCTCCCCCTCGGAGAGTTCACCCTCACCGACCGGCTGACCGAGTGGCGTCGCCTGCTGCCAGGCCAGGTCGAACAGCTTCTGCAGCGCCTCGGTCACCGCCGAGTGCCGTACGACCGCCGCGCAGTAGCCGCCCGCCTCGGACGAGGTCAGCGGCAGCATCGCCCGACGGCCGTCGACCACCAGCAACTTGACCGGCACCGAGGGCAACACCCGTGCCTGCTCGCCGAGTTCGACCATCTTCCAGGCGTGGTGGAGGACATCAGGGTCCTCCAGGGCGGTCGCCGCGTACACCGTGCGGTAGGTGATCCCGCGGCTGAGCAGATCCGACTGGAGGTCCAACTGCGGGGTGCGCGGGGCGAGATACGGGGGAGTGTCGAACACACACACCTCGTGCTCGGCGTGCGCGTACAGCTCTTCCAGCCGGGCCGCGTTGGCACCCTCGCCGGAGACGACCTCGACCAGCCGGGACGGCTTCTCGCGCAGAAGACCGGCTTCATGTGCGGTCGCCATCTCCTCGGCGGTGGCGGCGAGCAGTTCCGACTCGGTCTCGCGGCGCCGGATCAGCGCGCGGATCGCCACCCGGGGGTCGATCGCGCGTAACCCGCCCATGGAGTCCGGCGGTTGCAGCAGACCGAGCGAGAGCAGCCGGTTGCAGGAGTCGCGGACCAGGGCCGGGGTGGCGCCGGTCAGCAGCGCCCAGCCGGCCGCGCCCGCGTCGGGCTGGTGCAGGATCGCCTGGTACACCAGCTCGTCGAAGGCGGAGACCCCCACCGCGGACCATGGGCTCGCGGCAGGGGTCTGTCTTGCCGTGTCGTACGCCGCTTCGTATGCCGTTTCGTGTGCCGTGTTCACCATGTCCCGGCACGGTAGACGATCTCTGTTAAGGCTGAGGAACCAAAGGTGCCCGGCGGCTACTTCAGACCGAACGCGCGCAGCACGGTCTGGTCGATGCCGTTGCCGTCACGGTCGGTGGCCCGCACCCGCAGCGACACCGACTCGACGCCCTTCGCCGGCACGAACCGCGCCTGGCCGCTCTTGACCTTCACCTTCTTCCAGGACGTGCCGTCGTCGTAGGAGACCCAGGCCTCCAGAGCGCTCGCCTTCACGCTCCCCAGCTGGTTCGCGAGCGGCAGGTCGACCCGCACCTCCTGCCCGCGCCCGGCCCGGTTGAGGAGGTCCAGGCCCCGCGGGGCGATGCCGACCGTGAGCAGCGGCAGGGCCGTCTCGGCGGCGGTGTGCGCCGAGGCGAAGGTCCACTCCGTGTGCGTGCTCGTGGAGTACTTGGCCCAGGCCGCCCGGCGTTGCACATCCAGCTCGAAGCGGTACGAGGCCTTGTCCGCCGCCACATCGAAGGTGCCGTAGCCGCCGAGCGTCGAGTCGCCGACCAGCTTCCCGTCCGCGTAGAGCCTGCCCTTGCCGGTGCTGTCGACGCCGTCGATGTAGCCGTAGTGGCCCGGTGTGGAGTCGGTCAGCTCCGCGACGGAGAAGGTGAGTCTGTCGCCGGTGCGGGTGGAGAGGCCGTACTCCTCGCTGGTTCCCGGGCGGACGACCTGGCGCAGCCAGTTCTCGGTGGGTTCCGTGGCCGGCTCGGTGAAGGTCCGCAGCGGGCTCCACTGGCCCCTGAACGTGTTCCAGTTCGGGTAGACGACGTGCCAGGTACGGGTGTCGGGGTCGACGTAGTAGTACTCGTCGCGTTCCGTGCCCAGCCGCATGTACTTGCTGTTCTCGATGCCGTAGAGCTGCCAGGGGCGGTAGGTGTACAGGGCGTCCGCGCCGATCTCGCCGGCCGTGGCCCCGTGGTAACGGGCCTTCCGCTTCACCGTGTTGGAGCGGTCGAGGTCGTAGGTCTGATCCGCGGAGATGGCGCCGCTCTGGGCGGCGAGCAGGTTGTAGACGTACGGGCTGTCCGGTGTGCCGCCCAGCTTCAGCGTGACCTTCTTGCCGGTCTTCAACAGCGCGGTGAGCCCGGCACCCTCCTCACCGGTGGCGATCATCAGCGGGACGGTGGTGGCGCGATCCACGGACTCGATCCAGAAGCCGGGCGTCTTGCGATAGGCGATGAGGTAACCCGCCCCGGCCTTGGTGGCGTTGTCCAGGGCGTCCTGCGCCCGCTCCGTGGCGCCGAGCGCCACCACCGCCACCTTGCCCTTGACGTCGAGCCCCGCGAAGTCGGCCTCGGTACCGCCGCCCGCGTCCACCGCCCGGACCTTGTGCTCACCACTGATCCTCAGTGGGAAGTCCTCGTAGGTCTGCGCGTAGTAGAGCGAGGACAGTTCGGTCTTCGCCGGGCTGGTGACGCTCGCCGTCAACTCCTTGGCGTACAGCCGGAACTTGGCGGTGAACTCCAGGCTCCCCTCGGTGACCTGCGCGGTCGGCGTCACATAGAGGTGGTCGGTCCAGAAGCCCTGGCTGTAGGTGAGTCCCCAGCCGCCGCCGGGCCCTTCGCGGTGCACATTGGTGCTGAAGCCCTGGAACTCGGAGTCCTGCTTCGTCCTCGGCTTGACCTCCACCGCCTTGCGGGCGTCCAGGACGACCTCGGTGTCCTGGCCCACCTTGATCTCGGGGCTGACGACCACCGAGGTGCCGACCGCCACGCCGCCCGCGTCGCGGTCCGGGATCCAGGTCGAGATGGAGTAGGTACCGGCCGGAACCTGCCAGGTCCAGCCGGTGCCGAGGAAGCCGTACTGGTCGGGAACGGCGCCGTTCAGCTCCATGAGCGTGTAGAGCGACCCACCGGTGGGCGCTTTGCCGTCCCGGCCCAGCAGGGAGACGGCGAGGTCGTACATCTTCGGTGCCTTCTCGAAGCCGACGCCCGTGGTGATCCGTACGCCGTCGTCGGCGGTCGCCGTGATGTGGCCCGCGTACCGGCCCTGGGGCTTCTCCGCGGGGTCGACGCCGACCGGGAGCGTGGCGGTGCCCCGCGCGGGCACGGTCAGGGTGCCGTCGACCGGGGTGACCTCGGCGAGCGACGACGAGATCTTCAACTCCACAGCCTTGTCGGTGGTGTTGGTGTAGGTGATGTCCTTGGTGGCTACCTCCGTGTCGCCGTCCTCGAACTTGCCGAAGCTCAGCGTCGGGGTCGCGAACACGTTCTGGCCGACGGCCCGTACGGCGTCGACCCGCCCGTTGCCCTGCTCGAACACGGAGTTGTCGGCGTTCGTCTTCGCCGTGGTGGCCAGGGCTTCCTTGATCTGCCGGCCGGTCCAGTCCGGATGCGCCTGCGCGACCAGCGCCGCCGCGCCCGCGACATGCGGGGTCGCCATCGACGTACCGTTCGCCGCCGTGTAGTGGTCGTCGACCGGCGTTCCCATGGCGGTGCCGGCGGCACGGGCCGCGGTGATGCCCACGCCCGGCGCGGTGATCTCCGGCTTGACCGCGAAGTCACCGGGGCGCGGGCCGCGTCCGGAGAACGAGGCCAGCCGGTCCGACTTGTCGACCGCGC
Organism: Streptomyces sp. SP18BB07; assembly: GCF_036322545.1. NCBI lineage: Bacteria > Bacillati > Actinomycetota > Actinomycetes > Kitasatosporales > Streptomycetaceae > Streptomyces > Streptomyces sp. SP18BB07. Next base: position 84,829 of record NZ_JAQYWT010000224.1, on the reverse strand, counting down.
CCACGGTGAGCGCCGAGTCGGCGATGCCCGGGGTGCCCACGGTCTGCTCGCCGGGGCCCGCGTTGCCCGACGCGATCACGAAGAGGGCGCCGGTGGACGCGGACAACTCGTCGACGGTCTCGCTGAGCACGTCGGAGGCGCCGGTCGCGGTGCCGCCCAGCGACATGGAGACGATCTTCGCCCCGGAGTTCGCGGCCCACTCCATGCCCGCGATGATCCAGGAGGACTGCCCCCGGCCGTCGTTGCCCAGCACCTTGCCGACCAGCAGCTCGGCGCCCGGCGCCACGCCCTTGCGCAGGCCGTCCGAGGCCGCGCCGGAGCCGGCGACCGTGGCCGCCACATGGGTGCCGTGGCCGTGACCGTCCTGCACCGACTGCTCCGGCACGAACGTCCGGGACTCGCCGACCCTGCCCGCGAGATCCGGGTGCGCGGTGTCCACGCCCGTGTCCAGGACCGCGACCTTCACGCCCTTGCCGTCGTGACCCGACCGCCACACCTCGGGCGCGCCGATCTGCGGGACGCTCGTCTCCAGGGACACCTTCACCTGGGCGTCCAGCCAGAGCTTGTCGATGCCGCCACCGAGCCGCCGCGCGGCCTTCGTGGTGGGCTCGGTGCCGAGGGCGGGGGCGATGTCCGCCCAGAACGCGGTCGACTTCTCCGCGCTCAGCGCCGCACCGTCGATCCCGGGCAACGCCAGCGTGCGGCGGGCGCCCTCGGGCGTCGTACGGCCCTTCGCGTACGTCGCGATCAGCGGAGTGGCGCCGGTCCTGGCGTCGTCGTACCCCTGCTTCACCAGCCGGGTGACGTTGAAGAGTGCCGGGTCGAGGCGGCCCGCCCGTACCAGCGGGACGGCGTCCGTCGGCAGAACGCTGACCTCGCCGTCCCGTTCGCTCGACAGGAACGTGGCGGCCTCCCGGCCCGCGCCCCGCCGTACGTCGACCGCGTGCTTGCCGTCCGGTCCTGCGGTGAGCGAGACGGTGTCGCCGGTGATGAGGGTGACGGTTCGGGTGGTGGGGGCACTTGAGGCGTCGGTGCTCGTGCCTGTGCTCGTACCGGGGGCGGTGCCGGGGTCGGCCGTCGCGGGCGTGATCGCCGCCGCGAGCAGACCGGCCGCTCCTGCGACGGCACCGAGGGTGTGGAGTCTTCGCATGGGTGGTGCGTCCTCCCCTGAAACGCTGACGAAAGCTTCCGGCCTGCTGGGCGGAAGCCAGGGATCAGAGTGGGTGGCGCGCCGAGAGCGACTCAAGGGGTTCCTGTGGCCGGTCCGTGCCAACGCCCCTTTCGGTCAAGGCGGTTGGCGGCTTCCGTACGTCTCCGTGCGGCTCCGTGCGTCTCCGTGCGGGGTGCCGTCCACGTCCGTCGACCGGGTCGCACGGCTCCGGCTCAGTCGGACCACGGGGTTTCCCCCAGGCGACGGGGACAGGATCAGGACATGGCAGGCATCTCCGCGACCCCACAGCTGTCCGTGGGCGTCACAGGAGGTGGGCTGGCGTGCCTGTCCGGTGCCCGACGGGCACAGCGCCCCGCACGCCGTCGCCCCCGACAGGATGCTGCCCGACCTCGACGGCCTCCGGGTGCTGCGGCGGACGCGCTACGCCGCGAGATCGACAAGGGCAGGGCGCCGATGATCCACACGATGCGCGGACTCGGATACGCGACCCGGGCGGGGGAGGACGGAAGATGAACGGCGCGGGCGGGGGAGCGGCGACGACCCGAGGGCGCGGGTGGGGGAGCGGCGACGACCGAGGGCGCGGGTGGGGGAGCCGACGGAGGGCGCAGGTAGGGGAGTCCAGCGGGCGGGTGGTCCGCTCAGGGGACGGTCCCTGCGGGCGCGTCTGCCGCTGTTCATCTCCGTCACGCTGGTGGCCGTGTGCGCCGCGATGACGGTGGCCACGGTCGTCGCACAGCGCGCCTCCCTGCTCGGCGCCCTCGACGAGCGGGTCACCGACGCCGCCGAACGCGGTCTCGGCGGGGCGAACGTCGGGCCACTCCCGCCGCGCCAGATCGCTCCGCTCCTTCCGCCGTGCCCGCGCCTTCTGTCCCCCCGGCTCGTCCGACTCCTCGGTCCTTCTACCGGCTTCGGTCTCCCGGCCCCTCCGACCCGTCGGCTTCCTCGTTTCCGTCCGTTTCCGTGTGATCGTCGGCCTACTCTGGCGCGATGGTGGGGGAACACGACTTCGATGCGCGGCTACGGCGGCTGCTCGATCGCCGGGGGCTGCGACCGGCCACCTTGTCCCGGCTCGCCGATGTCCCGGGGGCAGAGCTGACCGCCGTCCTCCACGGCGGCGAAGCACCGATGCCACCCCTGCTACGGCGCCTCGCACCCGCCCTCGGCCTCCACACCGCGGACGTCTTCGCGATCGCTGGTGCCGACGCCCCCGAAGACCTCGCTCCGCTGGACGCGACGGCCGGACGTCAAGTCCCCCGTGCCCTCCGCGAAGCCACCGGTCTCCCGCCGGAGCAGTGGGACACGCTGCGCCGATTCGTCGTGTCCCAGCCCCAGGCGGAACGCACCCGGCCCGTCCCGGAAACCCCTCCGGCCCGCCGCTACCCTCCGGGGCCCGGCGCCCTGCTCATGCGGCTGCTGCAGAACCGGAATCTCGACTGGCCCGCCACGGCCCAGACCTTCGGCGCGGTCACCGACCGGTACTGGGCGGCCGCCACCTTCGGCCAGGTGGGCCGTGGCCGCAAGCCCCTCACCCCGGACCTGTTGGCGGACTACGCGGCCCTGCTCGACATCCCCGCCGACGACCTCTCCGCGCTGACCGGCATCCCCCTGCCCACCACCCCCAGAACACCGAAGTTCGACGCGGCCGTGATCGCCGAACTCATCTGGGAACTGCGCCGCCTCACCGCGAGCCAACTCCAACAGGTCACCGACACCGCGAAGACCCTCCGGGAACAGCTCCCGGACGACTGACCCGGTGACACCTCGCACACGCCGTACACGCCGTACACGCGAAGCCGCGTACACGCACAGCCGCATCCACGCACAGCCACAGCCACAGCCACAGCCACATCCACATACACGCGACCCGCGAACAAGGCGCGCACGTTCGCCGCACGGCACCCCTGGCGATCGGGGCCCTGGAGGGCCAAGACTGGCACCCATGCATGCACCGATGCGCCGCCGCACCCCGCTCCCGTACGTCGACGAGCACACGATCCTCGTCGAGGCGGACGCCGACGAGGTCTGGTGGGCCCTGGCCGAGGCGCTCGACTGGGCCTTCTCCCGCCCCGCCGCGGTCCGTTACGCCAAGCTCGTGGGCTGCGCCGACCGCACGGCGTCCGGGCCGCGCCCGCCCGTCGAGGGCGAGACGACGTTCCCCGGCTTCCGCACGCTGACCGCGATCCCGGCCGAGCGACTGACCCTCCTGGGCCGCCACCGCTTCTCCTCCTACACCCTGACCTTCCACCTCGACGCGGCGGGACCGGACCACACCAGGCTCCGCGCCGAGACCCGTGCCGCCTTTCCCGGCCCGGCCGGCGGCCTGTACCGCCTGCTCGCCCTGGGCACCGGCACGCACGCGAAGCTCACCCGCCGACTGCTCACGACCGCCCGGCTCCAGGCCGAACGCCCCTGGAGAAGGGCCGGGTGAGCCACCAGCACCACCAGCACCCCGTCGACTCGTTCAGGCCTCGCGCGTGGGTACGTGACAGCCGTTTACAAGCGCGGCGGCGCGCGCTAGCTTCCGAAGCAGGTGGGGTGGGAGCGCTCCCACCTGTGGCGTGGCGGACCGGAACCCGTCACCCCCGGATCCGCTCCCACCCACACCACCCATCCGCACCGGCACCTCCGCACCGCCACCTTCACATCGGCACCGGCACCGGCACATCGGCACCGGCACATCGGTACGCGCACGTTCCCCCCACCTCCAAGCCGTACACGCAAGGAGCTCTTGTCATGCACGCAACAAATCTACGATTAAGGCTGCCCAGGCATCACCGCGCACTCCTCCTCGTCCTGCTCGCCCTCGTCACCACGATCCCGGCGCTCGGTCTCGTCGTCACCGCCGGCAGCGGCAAGGCGGAGGCGCACGGCACCCCGATGAAGCCCGGCAGTCGCACGTTCCTGTGCTGGCAGGACGGGCTGACCGACACCGGGGAGATCAAACCGATCAACCCGGCCTGCCGTTCCGCGCAGCAGGTCAGCGGGACGACCCCGTTCTACAACTGGTTCTCGGTGCTCCGTTCGGACGGCGCCGGCCGCACCCGCGGCTTCGTCCCGGACGGTCAGCTGTGCAGCGGCGGCAACACCAACTTCACCGGGTTCAACACCCCCAGCGCCGACTGGCCGTTGACCCACCTCACCTCCGGCGCGACCGTCGACTTCTCGTACAACGCGTGGGCGGCGCACCCGGGTTGGTTCTACGTCTACATCACCAAGGACGGCTTCGACCCGACGAAGACGCTCACCTGGAACGACATGGAGGCACAGCCGTTCCTGAGTGTCGACCACCCGCCGCTGAACGGCAGCCCGGGCACGGTCGAGGCCAACTACTCCTGGCGGGGCCAGCTGCCCGCGAACAAGTCGGGCCGCCACCTCATCTACATGGTGTGGCAGCGCTCCGACAGTCAGGAGACCTTCTACTCCTGCTCCGACGTCGTCTTCGACGGAGGCAACGGCGAGGTGACCGGCATCAAGGAGCCCGGCAACCCCACCGAGCCGGTGCCGGGCGAGTGCTCCGCGACCCGCCGTACGACGGGCAGTTGGAACGGTGGCTACCAGTCCGAGGTCGTCGTCACCAACACCGGCGACGTGCCGATGCTCGGCTGGATGGTCAACTGGACGCTGCCCGCCGGGCAGAAGGTCGACAGCCTGTGGAGCGGCAGCGCGACCTACACCGGACAGAACGTGATGGTGCACAACGCGAACTGGAACGGGTCGCTGGATCCCGGGGAAACCGCGAACTTCGGCTATGTGGTGCAAGGGTCGGGAGGTGATCCCGCGACCACGCTGCCCTGCCGGGTTGGCTGAGCCCGGCGCGATCGGCCCGATCGGCGGCACCGGCCCTGTGCGGGGGCGGGCGCCGCGCTCGGGGCGGACCGGGTGGGCGGGCGGTGCGTGCCCACCCGGTCCGCGAGCCGCGACCCGGTACGGGGGAGACCGGGCGCGGTGGGAGTGCGGCTGTGGGACCCCTCGGCAGGACAACGTTGTCGAGTGGTCTGGACAAGACTCTATCGTTCCAACGGGCAACCAGGTCAAGCCGGTTGGTCCGGGGCCCCGGCCACGGTCAGGAGAGCAGCTCCACCTCCGCGAGCGTCGGCGTCCCGTCGAGGACGAGCCGGTAGTGGTCGTACGCCCTCGGGGTCGGGACGGAGAAGGCCCGGGTCTGGCGGTCCCAGGCGAAGGACTCGCCGGAGCGTCTGTCGAGGGTCTTCCAGGTCGTGCCGTCCGTGGAGGCCTGCAGGGTCCAGCCGTCCGGGGCCTCGGCGCGGTCGGCCGAGGTCAGCGTGTACTGAACCGCCTTGGTCCGGGCGGGAGTCGGCAGCGACACCGTCCCCACGGAGGCCTTCGTCGACGACGTGTCGTCGAACAGCGCCCCGTCACCCTCGATGGCGTCCGCACGAGGGTCGGGCACCTTGTCGTCCTTCGTGATCGACACCGGAGCGGCGCTCTCGCCCGTGCCCCAGCGGGAGGGCCGCGGCCCCATGTCGAACTTCAGCACGCCACCACGGGAGATGAGCGAGTGTGGCAGCGAAGTCGACGTCCACGCCTTGCCGTTGACCTTCAGGCCCTGCACGTACACGTTCCGGGCGCTGTTCCTCGGGGCCTCGACCACCAGGTCCCTGCCGTTGTCCAGGTGGACGGTCGCCTTGGTGAACAGCGGGGAGCCGACGGCGTATTCGCCGCTGCCCATCACCAGCGGGTAGAAGCCGAGCGCGGAGAAGAGGTACCAGGCGGACTGCTCTCCGTTGTCCTCGTCGCCGTGGTAGCCCTGGCCGATGCCGCTGCCGACGTAGAGGCGGGAGAGCACCTCGCGGACCTTCTCCTGGGCCTTCCACGGCTGCCCGGCGGCGTCGTACATGTAGATCGCGTGGTGGGCGACCTGGTTGGAGTGGCCGTACATGCCCATCCGGACGTCCCGGGCCTCGGTCATCTCGTGGATGACTCCGGGGTAGGAGCCGATGAGGTCGGGGGAGGCCGTCTCCGGGGTGGAGAAGTAGGTGTCCAGCTTCTTCGCCAGCCCACCGCGACCGCCGTACAGGTTGGCCAGGCCCTTGCTGTCCTGCGGCGCGGTGAAGGCGTATCCCCAGCCGTTGGTCTCCGTGTAGTCGTGGCCCCAGACCCGTGGGTCGTAGGCCGCGGAGTCGACCCGCCAGGCACCGGTGCCGTCCCGGCCCTGGAAGAAGCCGGCCTTCGTGTCGAACAACTTGACATAGTTACGGGCCCTGTTGAGGAAGTACGCCGCCTCCTCCCGGTAGCGCTTCTCGCCGGTCTCCCGGTACAGCGCCTGCCCCATGCGCGCGATGCCGTAGTCGTTGAGATAGCCCTCCAGCGCCCATGACAGGCCCTCGTGGGTGTCGGTGGAGGTGTAGCCGAGGAAGGGGGAGGTGGCTATGCCCTTGCGGCCGACGCCCGCCGAGGGCGGTACGACGGTGGCGTTCTTCAGGGCCGCCTCGTACGCCGACTTCGCGTCGAAGTCGACACCCTTCACGTACGCGTCCGCGAACGCCACGTCCGACGAGGTGCCGGTCATCAGGTCCGCGTAGCCGGGGGAGGACCACCGGGAGGTCCAGCCGCCGTCCTTGTACTGCTGCACGAAGCCGTCGACCAGCTCACCCGCCTTGCCGGGCGTCAGCAGCGCGTACGCGGGCCACGTGGTCCGGTAGGTGTCCCAGAAGCCGTTGTTGACGTAGACCTTGCCGTCGACGATCTTCGCGCCGGTGTGGGTCGGGGTGTCCGGACCGGTCATCGGGGAGAAGGGCGAGGCGTACCGGTACGTCGAACCCACCTTCTCGAAGCCGGAGTTGGGGTACAGGTAGAGCCGGTAGAGGTTGGAGTACAGCGTGGTCAGCTGGTCGGGGGTGGCGCCCTCGACCTCCACCTTCCCCAGCACGCGGTCCCACTGGGCCCGTGCCCGGTTCTTCACGGTCCCGAAGGACGTGCCCTCCGGGATCTCCTGACGCAGGTTGTCCTTCGCATGGTCCAGGCTGATGAGGGAGGTGGCGAGGCGGAGGTTCACCGTACGGTCCGCGCCCGCGTCGAAGCGGAGGTGGCCCTTCACCCCGGTCGAGCCGCCGTCCGTGACCGGCGCGTCGAAGACCCCGTACACGAAGAGCCGGGTCGCGCCCGCCGACAGACCGGACTTCACATCCGAGAATCCCGTGACGACCCCGTTGTCCTTGTCCAGGGTCAGGCCCGCCTGGTCGGTCACGTTGTCGAAGATCACGCTCGCGTCGTCGCCGGGGTAGGTGAAGCGCAGCGCCGCCGCGTGGTCGGTGGGCGCCATCTCGGCCCTGACGCCGTTCTCGAAGCGCACCCCGTAGTAGTACGGCCGGGCCGTCTCGTTCTCGTGCCGGAAGGCCAACGCCCGTGAGGTGCGGCTGAGTTCGGGTGTCCCGGTGGCTGCCGAGGGCATCACCTGGAAGGTCTGCCGGTCACCCATCCAGGGGCTCGGCTCATGGCTGGCGCTGAACGCCTGAATGGTCGGCAGGTTGTCCCCGCTGTTGGCGCGTGCGTAGTCGTACAGCCAACTCAGCGAACCCGCGTTGGTGACCGGCGTCCAGAAGTTGAAGCCATGGGGCACCGCGGTCGCCGGGAAGTTGTTGCCGCGGGAGAAACCGCCGCTGGAGTTCGTTCCCCTGGTGGTCACCGCGTAGTCGGACAGGTGTGCCTTCGGCCGTTCGGGCGCCCGGACCCGCAAGGTCACGTCGTCGAGCCAGCCGCGGAACCGCGCCGGGCCCTCGGGGGAGTCGTAGGCCACCAGGATCCGGTCCACGGTCCGGCCGGCGGCGACCGACCCGATCCGTGCGACCACGTCGTTCCACTGGTTGACGTACAGCACCTTCGCCGCGCCCTGCCCGCGCGGCGACAGCGGGAAGCCGTTGCCGTCCACCGCCCCCAGCTCACTGAGGGAGGTGCCGTCGGTGAAGACCAGGTCGACCGAGACGTGGGTGGCGGCGTAGTCCAGATCGCCGTCCGCCATCGACGGGAAGATCCGGTAGGCAAGCTCGGTGTCGCGCTCGACGGCCACGTTCACGTCGAAGACCTTGTTGTACGAGTGGGCCGGTCCGTCCGCCGTGTGACGGCCCGCGTACCGCAGGGCCCGCTTGCCGGTGAAGCCCGCGCCGGCCTTCGCGGTCGCGGATCCGCTCGGGCCCCGGTCGACCAGCGACAGCATCTCCTTCGGCGGGGGCGCCTGCCCGCCGCCCGTGGAGAACTGCACATCGGCGAGCTGGGTGATCATCGAGGCGCCGTTGTTCCGGGTGATGTCGAGCCGGAAGTGCCGGTACCCGGCCACCGCGTCGCCGGGGATGTCGTAGGACTTCGTCTGGAACCGTTCGGCGAAGCGCTCGCCGGAGCGGGTGTCGAGGGTCTTCCACTCCTTGCCGTCGGTGGAGCCCTTGAGGGTCCAGTCCTTCGGGTCGCGGGTCTCGAAGTCGTTTGCCGACGTCAACGCATAGGTCACCACCTCGGCCGGCGCGGCGAGGTCGAACTCGGCCCAGCCGGTGGGCTGGAAGGTGAGCCACTTGGTACCGGACTCGCCGTCGACGAGGTTCTCCTTCACCTCGCCGCCGTCGGTGTTCTCACCGCTGGCCCGGACCCCGGTGACCCGGTCGGTGATGTCGCCCGGGATGCCGGTGGTGTAGCCGCCGTCGACACCCGAGGCCCGGGGAGAGCCGTCCGGTGCGGTGTCGACCGTGCTGATCCAGTCCGGGGCCGGGTCGTCCGGCTCGAACGAGGAGTTGAACTCCCGGGCACCGGCCGCCGGTCGGTCCGGTAACGCGACGGCCGCGCCCTGCGAGGCCACCACCAGAGCGAACGCGACGGCGCCGAGCACCGCCGTGGAACTCCGTCTGTGCCGCATCAGCGAGCACCCTCCCTACGTCCTGCAGACTGTTTCCGATCAAGAAGTGATCGAAAGAGGACAACGTTGTCGGATCTGCAACGCGGGGACCAGTAGGGGTTGAAGTGATGAGTGATGTCAAGGGTGTTGGCTGCGCCATCCCGGCCGAATGGCGAGGATTTTCCGGTCAGGTGGCGCAAGGTCGCTCATATTTCCGAGAGGTCTCAACTCGGAAAAGACCGAAGGCGAACCTTGCATTCGATCTTGCCCCCCTGGCGGGAAGTGGACTATACCTGTCGGCGTCCGCATAGTGGTCGCACAGCCGCGGACGGGCACTACCTGGGGGGAATTACCGGTGGTCGCGGACGTGTCCGCGCGCCGACCGCCGTCTTGCCCCTGTTGAATCCTCACGCACGACCCCAGCTTGAACCGACCGCGGTGCCGGGAGGATCCGGTTCACCGCCTGAGTCCTGGAGAAGGCGAGGACTTGAGCATGGGATCCACTACCGCCGAGCACGACCACGGCCCCGAAGGCGTCGACACCACCCACCCCGAGGGCGTCGGCCGCCGCGATCTGATCAAGCGTTCCGCCGCGCTGGGCCTGATCACCGTCCCCACGATGAGCTTCCTGTCCGCGTGCGCCAGCGGGGGAGGCGGGGACGACACATCCGAGGACAGTCAGGGCAAGACCTCCGAGTCCAACCCCTTCGGCGTGAAGAAGGGCAGCAAGCTCGACGTCGTGATCTTCAAGGGCGGCTACGGCGACGCCTACGCCAAGGCCTGGGAGGCCGCCTTCCAGAAGAAGTGGGGGGTCACCTCCACCCACACCGGCACCCAGGAGATCACCGGCAAGCTCCAGCCGCGGTTCAACGCGGGCAACCCGCCGGACATCGTCGACGACTCCGGCGCCCAGCAGATCCCGATCGACGTCCTCTACAAGAACGACCAGCTCCTCGACCTCGCCGCGGTGCTGGACGCCCCCTCGGTCGACGACCCGGCCAAGAAGGTCCGCGACACCCTCATCCCCGGCACGCTCGACGCGGGCATGCAGGAGGACAAGATCGTCGCGCTCAACTACATCTACACGGTGTGGGGCCTGTGGTACTCCGGCAAGCTCTTCAAGGAGAACGGCTGGGAGGAGCCCAAGACCTGGGCCGACTTCCTGACCATCTGCAAGGAGGCCAAGGCCAAGGACATCGGAGGCCTCGCCCACCAGGGCAAGTACCCGTACTACATCAACGTCGCCATCATGGACCTGATCGCCAAGACGGGCGGGCTGGACGCCATGAAGGCGATCGACAACCTCGACCCGAAGGCGTTCGTCGGCTCCGACGCCGCGAAGGCCGGGGTCGAGGCGATCTACGAGGTCGTCGAGAAGGGCTATCTGATGCCCGGCACCAACGGCCTCACCCACACCGAGTCCCAGACCCGCTGGAACCAGTACAAGGCCGTGTTCATCACCTCCGGCTCCTGGCTGGAGAACGAGCAGCTGAAGCAGACACCGGACGACTTCGACATGAAGTTCATGCCGATGCCGCTGCTGCCGGACAGCGTGATGCCGTTCGAGGCGATCCGGGCGGGCTCCGGCGAGCCGTTCATCATCCCGGCCAAGGCCAAGAACCTGCCGGCCGCCAAGGAGTTCATGCGGATGATGCTCTCCAAGGAATGGTCGACGCTGTTCGCCAAGGAGGCCAACTCGCTGACCATCCTCAAGGACGGCGTCGACGCCGGCGTACAACTGCGCCCGGGCACCCAGTCGACGGTCGAGGCCTCCAAGGCCGCCGGCGACGACACGTTCCGTTACCTCTACACCGAGTGGTACAGCGAGATGGACACGGCGATCCAGAACGCCTCGAACGAACTGATGGCGAAGCGCATCCAGCCGGCCGAGTGGCTCAAGCGGGCACAGGCCGCGGTGGACAAGCAGGCGAAGGACCCCGAATCCAAGAAGAACCGTCGGGACTAGCGGGGCGTCGGAGCGCCGAGGGAGCTGCGCGCTGTGGTGAGCTGCGGGTCCGTCGTGGCTCGCCGCGCAGTTCCCCGCGCCCCGAAAGGACGGGGCGCGCCTTTCGTCTCATGGAACCCGAGGCAGGAAACGCCAATGCGTAAAGGGCAGAACCGGTTCGTCGCGGGGTTTCTCCTGGCCCCCGTGGCGCTTTATCTGATCTTCGTGATCTGGCCGTACATCCAGACGTTCGGCTATTCGCTGACCGACTGGAAGGGGCAGTCGCAGACCTTCTCCTTCATCGGCCTGGACAACTACACCGCGTTGTTCGAGGACGACATCTTCCTGCAGGCGATCTGGCACAACATCCTGTTCCTGGTGTTCATCCCGGTCATCACCATCCTGCTCGCGCTGTTCTTCGCGTTCATGCTGAACGCGGGCGGGCGCGGCCGGGCCGGCGGGGTGTCGGGGGTCGCCGGCTCGGGCTTCTACAAGATCGTGTACTTCTTCCCGCAGGTGCTGTCGCTGGCGATCCTCGCGGTGCTGTTCGGCGCCGTGTACCGCAGCGACAGCGGCGGCATGCTCAACGGCCTGCTGATGAAGCTGGGGCTGGTCGACGAGAGCGCTCCCGTCGAATGGCTGAACGAGCCGAACATGGTGCTCTGGGCCCTCATCCTGGTCGTCGTGTGGCACGGCGTCGGCTTCTACCTGGTGCTGTTCTCCGCCGCCATGCAGGCCATCCCGCGCGACATCTACGAGGCCGCGCTGATCGACGGCGCCGGCCGCGCCCACACCTTCTTCCGCATCACCCTGCCGCTGCTGTGGGACTCCGTGCAGACCGCCTGGGTCTACCTCGGCATCGCGGCGATGGACATGTTCATCCTGGTCTCGACCATGACCGCGGGCGAGTACGGCGGCGGCCCCGACCACCACAGCGAGGTCATGGCGACCGTGATGATGCGGAACTTCCTGCTGTACGGCAGGAGCGGCTACGCCTGCGCGATGGGCGTCGTGATGCTGCTCCTCACCCTGATCGTGTCGGTGGTCATGCTGCGGGCCACCCGTCGCGAGCGCGTCGAGTTCTGAGCGGGAGAGACGACAGAAGATGAGTGCACCCCTCAAGACCGCCTCGCGCGGAGACTCGGTCCCCACCGGCCCGACGGTGGACACGGGCCGGACCGGACCCGGCGACGAGCGCGGCGAAGGCGTCGTCCTGAACGTCTTCTCGCACGGCTTCCTCGCCCTGTGGGCCCTGCTGATCGTGCTGCCGCTGCTGTGGCTGGTGCTCAGCTCCTTCAAGACCGACGCCCAGATCGGCGGCTCGGCCTTCGGCTGGCCCGAGAACTGGTCCCTGGACGTCTTCTCCCGGGCCTGGGACAAGGGCATCGGCGACTACTTCGTCAACACGGTCATCGTGCTGGTCTTCTCCGTGCCGCTGACCATGCTGTTCGGCTCGATGGCCGCGTACGTCCTGGCCCGCTACCCGTTCCGGGGCAACCGGCTGCTGTACTACTTCTTCGTCGCCGGCGCGATGTTCCCCGTGTTCCTGGCCCTGGTGCCGTTGTTCTTCATGGTCAAACGGCTGGACATGCTGAACACCTACCAGGGGCTGATCCTGGTGTACGTCGCCTACTCGCTGCCGTTCACCGTGTTCTTCATGCACGCGTTCTTCCGGACACTGCCCACCGCGGTGTTCGAGGCGGCCATCCTCGACGGGGCCTCGCACACCCGGACGTTCTTCCAGGTCATGCTGCCGATGGCGAAGCCCGGACTGATCAGTGTCGGGATCTTCAACACCTTGGGGCAGTGGAACCAGTTCATCCTGCCCACGGTCCTCATGCAGCCGCAGAGCGGCGACGATCCCGAGCGCTACGTCCTCACCCAGGGCCTCATCCAGCTCCAGCAGCAGCAGGGCTACGCCTCCGACCTGCCCGTCCTCTTCGCCGGCGTCACCATCGCCATGATCCCCATGCTGGTGGTCTATCTCTCCTTCCAGCGCCAGGTGCAGGCGGGCCTCACCTCGGCCACCCTCAAGTAGCCCGTCCCGGGACCCCAAGTAGCCGCAGAGTGACATTTAGTGGTCATTCGGCGACCCCAGTTTCCGTCAAGGACTTGACTGCGGTAACCCGTTCAGCGGAGCTTGGAGTTCACAACTTGTAAGTGGGCCGGGTCTCGTGGCTGTGACCCGGGTCACCCGGGCGGCGTGCGGGCCGCCCGGTCTGGGACGGGAGTGGATGAGTCGATGGAGACTCCGGGGTCGCAGTCGTCGCTGCACCGAGCAAATCTCGAGCGCGTCGTACGGGCGGTGCGTCTCGCCGGGTCGCTCACTCAGGCGGAGATCGCCAGGACCACCGGCCTGTCCGCGGCCACGGTCTCCAACATCGTGCGCGAGCTCAAGGACGGGGGAACCGTCGAGGTCACACCCACGTCGGCGGGTGGCCGCCGGGCGCGTGCGGTCTCGCTGAGCGGGGACGCCGGAATCGTGATCGGCGTGGACTTCGGGCACACGCATTTGCGCGTCGCGATCGGGAATCTGGCTCATCAGGTGCTGGCCGAGGAGGCCGAGCCGCTGGATGTGGACGCCTCCTCGACGCAGGGTTTCGACCGGGCGGAGCAGCTGGTCACCCGCTTGGTCGAGGCCACCGGGGTGGACCGTACGAAGATCGCGGGGGTGGGCCTCGGTGTGCCCGGCCCGATCGACGTGGAGTCCGGGTCGCTCGGCTCCACCGCGATCCTGCCGGGCTGGACCGGCACCAAGCCGGCCGCCGAGATGCGTGACCGTCTCGGCGTCGCCGTGCACGTGGACAACGACGCCAACCTCGGCGCCCTCGGTGAGCTGGTCTGGGGCAGCGGTCGGGGGGTGCGGGACCTGGCCTACATCAAGGTCTCCAGCGGCGTTGGTGCCGGACTGGTGATCGATGGCAAGATCTACAGGGGCCCGGGTGGCACAGCGGGAGAAATCGGGCATATTACTCTTGATGAATCCGGCCCGGTCTGCCGCTGCGGCAACCGCGGCTGCCTGGAGACCTTCGCTGCCGCGCGCTATGTGCTGCCGCTCCTCCAGTCCAGCCACGGCACCGACCTGACCATGGAAGGGGTCGTACGGTTGGCGAGGGACGGGGACCCGGGCTGCCGTCGGGTGATCGCCGACGTCGGCCGACACATCGGAAGTGGAGTCGCCAATCTCTGTAATCTGTTGAACCCGAGCCGCGTGGTCCTCGGTGGCGATCTCGCCGAGGCCGGAGAGCTGGTTCTCGGGCCCATAAGGGAGTCGGTCGGCCGGTACGCGATCCCGAGTGCCGCACGTCAACTCTCAGTGCTGCCAGGGGCACTTGGCGGCCGTGCCGAGGTCCTCGGGGCCCTGGCGCTGGCCCTCAGTGAGATGGGTGATTCCACCCTTTTGGACGGGACCCTCACCGCGGCAACCCCTGTCTTCACTTAGAGAACGAAACACGCCGTTGCCAACCCGTTAAGGATTTACTTCTTGACGTCGCACGTGTGGCCGAGTTGACTTCCAGCCACCTCGGTCGCAGTGCTGCGGCCCGTGTCAGGGAGGCACAACCCAAAATGAACGCAACGATGCGTAGAGTCGTGATCGGCGCCACCGCGGTTTCGCTGGCGCTCTCCGTGGCCGCCTGTGGCAAGGCCGGCGACGACAACGACTCGGACAGCGGCGGCAGCGGTGGCGACAGCAAGACGATCGGTCTGCTCCTGCCCGACAACGTCACCGCGCGCTACGAGAAGTTCGACCGTCCGTACTTCGAGGACAAGGTCGAGGAGCTCTGCGCCGACTGCAAGGTCGAGTACGCGAACGCCGCCGCCGACCCCACCAAGCAGGCTCAGCAGATGAGCACCATGGTGACCAAGGGCGTCAAGGTCATCGTCGTCTCCGCCCAGGACTCCGCCGCCATCAAGTCCTCCATCCAGTCCGCGGTGGACAAGGGCGTCAAGGTCGTCGCCTACGACCGTCTGGCCCAGGGCCCGGTCTCGGCCTACGTCTCCTTCGACAACGTCAAGGTCGGCGAGCTGCAGGGCCAGGCCCTCCTCGACGCCCTCGGCGACAAGGCGACCCCGAAGGCCAAGGTCGTCATGATCAACGGCGACGACGCGGACCCGAACGCCGGTCAGTTCAAGGAGGGCGCGCACAAGGCCCTCGACGGCAAGGTCGACATCGCCTACGAGCAGTCCGGCCTCTGGAAGGACACGGTCGCCGCCCAGAAGATGTCCGCGGCCATCACCCAGCTGGGCGCCAAGAACATCGCGGGCGTCTACGCCGCCAACGACGGCATGGCCGGTGGCATCGCCAACACCCTCAAGGGTGCGAAGATCAGCGGCATTCCGCTGACGGGCCAGGACGCCGAACTCGCCGCCATCCAGCGGATCGTCGCCGGCACGCAGTCCTCCACGGTCTACAAGGCCTACAAGCCGGAGGCCGACACGGCCGCCGAGCTCGCGGTCAACCTGCTGGAGGACAAGGACATCAAGTCCCTGGCCGACACCGAGGTGACCAGCGGGTCCGGCGACAAGGTCCCGGCGAAGCTGCTGACCCCGGTCTCCGTGACCAAGGACAACATCAACGACACGGTGGTGAAGGACGGCCTCTACAAGGTCACCGACATCTGCACCGCCGAGTTCGCCAAGGCCTGCAAGGAGGCCGGCCTCGAGTAGTCACTCGGGCCCGGGCCGCGAGCGGTCACCGCGTCACGACCGCTCAAGGCCCACCCAGAACCTGTCCGGCGCCCGCCCCGACCTCAGACCCCGCTTCCGGGTCGGGCGCCGGACGGAACCGCTGCCGAGAGGGCAGCGGCCACACGCATGTTCACCTTGTAAGCCTTGTGCGACGGCCCCTCACCCCCGGGGCCGGCACATCCTCCGCGCCCGGTTTCCGGCGCGGCATCCCCGCCGGTCAGGCGGCGAAGGAGATGGTTCACGTGTCCGCTACGCCCGTGCTGGCGTTGCGCGGAGTCTCCAAGCGATTCGGTGCGGTGCAGGCACTCACCGACGTCGAGCTGGAGGTCCACGCCGGTGAAGTGGTCGCCCTGGTGGGCGACAACGGCGCCGGAAAGTCCACCCTGGTCAAGACCATCGCGGGTGTCCACCCCATCGATGAGGGCGTCATCGAGTGGCAGGGCGACCCGGTCAAGATCAACAAGCCGCACGACGCCCAGGGCCTCGGTGTCGCGACGGTCTACCAGGACCTCGCGCTCTGCGACAACCTCGACGTCGTCGGCAACCTCTACCTCGGTCGCGAACTGCTGCACCGGGGCGTCATCGACGAGGTGACGATGGAGAAGAACTCCCGGGAGCTGCTGTCCACGCTCTCCATCCGGATCCCGAGCGTACGGATCCCGATCGCGAGCCTCTCCGGCGGTCAGCGCCAGGTCGTCGCCATCGCCCGCGCCCTCATCGGTGACCCCAAGCTCGTCATCCTGGACGAGCCCACCGCCGCCCTCGGTGTCGAGCAGACCGCCCAGGTCCTCGACCTGGTCGAACGGCTGCGTGAGCGCAACCTCGCCGTCATCCTCATCAGCCACAACATGGCCGACGTGAAGGCGGTCGCGGACACCGTGGCCGTCCTGCGGCTGGGCAAGAACAACGGCTCCTTCTCCGTGAAGGACACCAGTCACGAAGAGATCATCGCCGCGATCACGGGTGCCACGGACAACGCCGTGACCCGTCGCGCGGGGCGGCGCACCACGGAGGCGGCAAAGTGAGCGACACGTCCAAGACCGTGAAGAGCGATTCCGCGACGGACACGGGGGCGGGCGGCCAGACCACGGTCGCGCCCGCCGACGACCCCACGGCCGCGCCGGTCACCGTCGTCGACCCGCGTCTGCTGGTCCGCGAGGAGGGCCTCAAGGGCTACGTCACCGAGTTCAAGCGCAAGGTGAAGGGCGGCGAGCTGGGCTCGCTGCCGGTGGTCATCGGCCTGATCGTCATCTGGACGATCTTCCAGCTCCAGAACGATCGTTTCCTCAGCGCCGACAACCTCTCGAACATCAGCTACTTCCTCTCGGCCACCGGCATGCTCGCCATCGGCCTGGTGTTCGTGCTGCTGCTGGGTGAGATCGACCTGTCCGTGGGCTCGGTCAGCGGCCTGGCCTCGACCCTGTTCGCCGTGTTCGCGGTGAACGAGGGCATGAACTCCTGGTTGGCGCTGGTCCTCGCGGTCATCACCGGTCTGGCCATCGGCGCGCTGCACGGCTGGTTCTTCGCCAAGATCGGCGTACCCGCGTTCGTCGTCACCCTGGCCGGCTTCCTCGGCTGGAACGGCCTGATGCTGTGGCTGCTGGGTGAGAGCGGCACCATCAACATCCCCTCCGACGAGGGCCCGGTCCGCCTGCTCGGCCAGAGTTCCTTCTTCATGGACCAGGCCATCATCGGCGCGTACATCCTCGCCGGGCTCGCCGTGGTGCTCTCCCTCGTCGGCAACCTCAACGAGCAGCGCCGTCGTCGGGCCGCGGGTGTGCCGTTCCGTCCGACCAGCGAGATCCTGCTGCGCGTCGGCGCGCTCGCCCTCGTCTCCTTCGCCGCCGCCGCCGTGCTCAACAACGCGTCCGGTGTCTCCAACGCGCTGGTGATCTTCCTGGCGGCGCTGGTGGTCGTGGACTTCGTGCTGCGTCGTACGACGTACGGCCGTCAGGTGTTCGCGGTCGGCGGCGGCATCGAGGCCGCCCGCCGTGCCGGTATCAATGTGCCGATGATCCGGATCACCGTGTTCGCCATCTCCGGTGGCTTCGCGGCGGTCGGCGGTATGTTCTTCGCCGGCCAGACCGCGAGCGCGACGCTGTCCGCCGGTGGCGGCAACACGCTGATGCTCGCGATCGCCGCGGCCGTCATCGGTGGCACCAGCCTCTTCGGTGGGCGCGGGTCGGTGTGGTCGGCGCTGCTGGGCATGCTGGTGATCCAGTCGATCCAGACCGGTCTCGACCTGCTGAACATGAACACCTCGATCCAGTACATGATCACGGGTGCGGTGCTGTTGGGCGCGGTCGTCATCGACTCGGTCAGCCGTCGGAGCCAGAAGGCTGCGGGTCGCGCGTAGCGATCTGACGGGGGGCGCCGTCGGGGTGCCTGTCCGTCGCCGGCTGCGGGTTGTTCGTGGCTGGTCGCGCAGTTCCTCGCGCCCCTTCAGGGCGCTCATGTGCCCGGTGCCATAAGGCGCCGGGCACTTCCGCTTGTTGTCGGACGTTTCGTACGGGTACGTCTGCGCAGGATGGTTTACGGCCATTCGCGTGACACGGGACTCGACCGCCCGGCCGTCGGCCCGGTGCGCGGAAGATTAGACTTCGTCGAGCCCGGTAACGCTCGAACAGCACTATCGCAAGGAGGCACGGGTGCCGCTGCTGACCCGCATCAGGGGACCGCGCGATCTGGACCGGCTCAGCCTGGAGGAGTTGGACCAGCTGGCGGAGGAGATCCGGACCTTCCTCGTGGAGGCGGTGTCGAAGACCGGCGGTCACCTCGGCCCCAACCTCGGCGTGGTCGAGCTCACCATCGCCCTGCACCGGGTCTTCGACTCGCCCAAGGACAAGGTGCTGTGGGACACGGGCCACCAGTCCTACGTCCACAAGCTGCTGACCGGCCGCCAGGACTTCTCCAGGCTGAAGATGAAGGGCGGCCTCTCCGGCTACCCCTCGCAAGGTGAGTCCGAGCACGACGTCATCGAGAACAGCCACGCCTCCACGGTGCTCGGCTGGGCCGACGGCCTCGCCAAGGCCAACCAGGTGCTGAAACGCGACGACCACGTGGTCGCCGTCATCGGCGACGGCGCGCTCACCGGCGGTATGGCCTGGGAGGCGCTCAACAACATCGCCGACGCCAAGGACCGCCCGCTGGTCATCGTCGTCAACGACAACGAGCGCTCGTACGCGCCGACCATCGGCGGCCTCGCCAACCACCTGGCCACGCTGCGGACCACCGACGGCTACGAGCGCTTCCTCGCCCGCGGCAAGGACCTGTTGGAGCGCACCCCCGTCGTCGGCCGGCCGCTCTACGAGACGCTGCACGGCGCCAAGAAGGGGCTGAAGGACTTCATCGCCCCGCAGGGCATGTTCGAGGACCTCGGCCTGAAGTACGTCGGCCCGATCGACGGCCACGACATCGAGGCCCTGGAGTCCGCGCTGTCCCGCGCCAAGCGGTTCGGCGGCCCGGTCATCGTGCACTGCCTCACCGAGAAGGGCCGCGGCTACCAGCCCGCCCTCCAGGACGAGGCCGACCGCTTCCACGCCGTCGGCAAGATCCACCCGGACACGGGCCTGCCGATCTCCTCCTCCGGCGCCGACTGGACCTCCGTCTTCGGCGAGGAGATGGTCAAGCTCGGCAAGGAGCGCGAGGACATCGTCGCCATCACGGCGGCCATGCTCCAGCCGGTCGGGCTCGACCGGTTCGCCAAGGCCTTCCCCGAGCGGGTCTACGACGTCGGCATCGCCGAGCAGCACGGCGCGGTCTCGGCGGCGGGCCTCGCCACCGGGGGTCTGCACCCCGTCTTCGCGGTGTACGCCACCTTCCTCAACCGGGCCTTCGACCAGGTCCTGATGGACGTCGCCCTGCACAAGTGCGGTGTGACGTTCGTCCTGGACCGGGCCGGGGTCACCGGCACCGACGGCGCCTCGCACAACGGCATGTGGGACATGTCGATCCTCCAGGTCGTCCCGGGGCTCCGGCTGGCCGCGCCGCGCGACGCCGACCAGGTCCGCGCCCAGCTGCGCGAGGCCGTCGAGGTCACCGACGCGCCGACCGTGGTGCGCTTCTCCAAGGGCGCCGTCGGCCCCGCCGTGCCCGCCCTGCGCCGAGTCGGCGGCATGGACGTGCTGCGCGAGCCCGGCACCGACACCCCGGACGTGCTCCTCGTCTCCGTCGGCGCCCTCGCGCCGATGTGCCTGGAGATCGCCGACCTGCTCGACAAGCAGGGCATCACCACGACCGTCGTCGACCCCCGCTGGGTCAAGCCCGTCGACGAGCACATGGCGCCGCTCGCGGACAAGCACCGCGTGGTCGTCACCGTCGAGGACAACTCCCGCGTCGGCGGTGTCGGCTCGGCCGTCGCCCAGGCGCTGCGCGACGCCGGCGTCGACATCCCGCTGCGCGACTTCGGCATCCCGCCGCGCTTCCTCGACCACGCCACCCGCGCCGAGGTCCTGGCCGAGATCGGCCTCACCGCGCCCGACATCGCCCGCCAGGTCACCGGGCTGGTCTCCAAGCTCGACGGCCGGTTCGGCGACGCGCCCGCCGAGGCGGAACCCGCGCGCGACTGACGTACCCCGTTGGGCTGTTCGGGCCGGTGTCGCCATTCTTTACGGTGGTGATACCGGCCCATTCGCGTGAAACCGCTCGCGCCCGGGCAAACGCTCTCCCAGTCTCGGCTTCGCTCGACCGAGGGGACCCCATCGCCCCCTCCCCATCATGTCGAGGACGCCCAGCGTGGGAGGTACGCCCGTGAGCAGCACACTCTTCCGGACGAAGAAGGTCGAGCAGTCCATCCTCGATACCGAGGAGCCCGAGCACGCGCTCAAGAAATCCTTGTCCGCGCTGGATCTGACGGTCTTCGGCGTCGGTGTCATCATCGGCACCGGCATCTTCGTCCTCACCGGCACGGTGGCCAAGAACAACGCCGGTCCCGCCGTCGCCCTCGCCTTCGTCGTGGCCGGCGTCGTCTGCGCGCTCGCCGCCCTCTGCTACGCGGAGTTCGCGTCCACGGTCCCGGTCGCCGGATCCGCGTACACCTTCAGCTACGCCTCCCTCGGGGAGCTGCCCGCCTGGATCATCGGCTGGGACCTGGTGCTGGAGTTCGCGCTGGGGACGGCGGTGGTGGCCGTCGGCTGGTCCGGCTACATCCACTCGCTGATGGACAACGCGGGCTGGGACCTGCCCGCCGCGCTCGGCACGCGGGACGGGGCCGACGGCTTTGGCTTCGACATCCTCGCCGCCGCGCTCGTCCTGGTCCTCACCGCCATCCTCGTGGCCGGCACCAAGCTCTCCGCGCGGGTCACCTCGGTCGTCGTCGCCATCAAGGTGACGGTCGTCCTCACCGTGATCATCGCGGGCGCCTTCTTCGTCAGCGGCGACAACTACGACCCGTTCATCCCGAAGGCGCAGGAGGTGCCGGCGGGTGACAGCCTCCAGTCCCCGCTGATCCAGCTGATGTTCGGCTGGGCGCCCGCCAACTTCGGGGTGATGGGCATCTTCACGGCCGCCTCCGTCGTCTTCTTCGCGTTCATCGGCTTCGACGTCGTCGCCACGGCCGCCGAGGAGACGCGGAACCCGCAGCGTGACATGCCTCGCGGCATCCTCGGCTCCCTCCTGATCTGCACCACGCTGTACGTGGCGGTCTCGATCGTCGTCACCGGCATGCAGCACTACACCGACCTGTCGGTGACCGCTCCGCTCGCCGACGCCTTCAAGGCCACCGGGCATCCGTGGTTCGCGGGCTTCATCAGCTTCGGCGCCGCCGTCGGTCTGACGACCGTGTGCATGATCCTGCTGCTCGGCCAGACCCGGGTGTTCTTCGCGATGAGCCGCGACGGACTGCTGCCGCGCTTCTTCTCCCACGTCCACCCCCGGTTCAAGACCCCGCACCGGCCGACCATCCTGCTCGGTGTGGTCATCGCGATCGTCGCGGGCTTCACCCCGCTGAGCGAGCTGGCCGAGTTGGTGAACATCGGCACGCTGTTCGCGTTCGTGGTCGTCGCGATCGGTGTCGTCATCCTCCGCCGGACCCGCCCCGACCTGCACCGGTCGTTCCGCACCCCCTGGGTGCCGCTCGTCCCGATCCTCTCGGTGTGCGCCTCGCTGTGGCTGATGCTCAACCTGCCCACCGAGACCTGGCTCCGCTTCGCCGCCTGGATGGTCCTCGGCATCGTCGTCTACTTCGTCTACGGCCGCACGCACAGCCGGCTCGCACGTCACGAGGAGACGCCGGCGGGCGAGACCGGGGGTCCGGGCCGCGGCACCCCGTAGCCGGCCCTCCGCGGCCCCGGTCCCCGACCGGCCCTGCGCTCCCGTTTCCGACGGGACCATGGGGCCGTGTCACCGTCAGCGGCTCACGAACCGCCGCGCACCGTTCGCGGGCCGGTCACCTCGGCGCCCAACTCGGCCACTCTGCGGCGCAGTTCACGGTCGGCGGTGACCACGAGGCAGGGGCGGTCGGGGGCCTCCTCGGCGACGAGTTCCACGATGCGGTCGTCGCCGCTGCGGGGGGCCGCCTCGACCCGTACGCCGGGGACCGGCTCCACGCCCCGGGCCGCGCCCTCGACCACCATCACCAGCTCGACGGGCCCGTCGTGGCCGGGTACCCCGTCGCGGGCCAGGCGGTCGCGCAGCCGCTCCGCCGCGCCGCGCCGGTCGCGCCACCAGCCGTCGGGGACGGAGCCGATGACGTTGGCGGCGTCGACGATCACGAGCAGGGGAGCGTCCATGGGGGACAGGGTCGCACGCCGGACGGTCCGGCCAGGTGGGTGCTGGCCAGACTGGCGTTGGCGCCGGCGGTCGCTGTCTGACGGTGTGTGCGCCTACGCGGCTGCCGGGGCAGGTGATGCGGCGCGTGCGGGTTGTGTCGGGTTGCTCGCGCAGTTCCCCGCGCCCCCAACGGGCGCGGCTGCCCACCCCCGACCGTCAGGAGGGCCTCCGAGCACGTCAAGAGGGCCCCCGCCCGCAGGCGGAGGCCCTCTAGAGGTTCATACGGTCACGCGGGGACCGAAGCCACCCCGGCCTCCAGGAACTTCTTGCCGTTGACGCGCTCGCTGATGCCCTCGCGGTCCAGGTACGGCGTGATGCCGCCCAGGTGGAAGGGCCAGCCGGCGCCCGTGATCAGGCAGAGGTCGATGTCCTGCGCCTCGGCGACTACACCCTCGTCGAGCATGAGCCCGATCTCCTGGGCGACGGCGTCGAGGACACGGTCACGGACCTGCTCCTCGGACAGGACGACATCGCCCTGCTTGAGGAGCGCGGCGACCTCGGGGTCCAGCTCCGGCTTGCCGGAGTCGTAGACGTAGAAGCCGCGCTTGCCGGCCTTGACGACCGCGGCGAGGTTCTCGGAGACCGTGAAGCGGTCCGGGAAGGCCCGGTTGAGGGTCTCGGAGACGTGCAGACCGATGGCGGGGCCGACCAGTTCGAGCAGCACCAGCGGCGACATCGGCAGGCCCAGCGGCTCGACCGCCTTCTCGGCCACGTCGACCGGCGTGCCCTCGTCGATGACGTTCTGGATCTCGCCCATGAAGCGGGTGAGGATGCGGTTCACCACGAACGCCGGGGCGTCCTTCACGAGCACCGCGGTCTTCTTGAGCTTCTTGGCGACGGCGAAGGCCGTGGCCAGCGAGGCGTCGTCCGTGGCCTCGCCCCGGACGATCTCCAGGAGCGGCAGGATCGCGACCGGGTTGAAGAAGTGGAAGCCCACGACCCGCTCGGGGTTCTTGAGCTTCGACGCCATCTCGGTCACCGACAGCGAGGAGGTGTTGGTGGCGAGGATCGCGTGCGCCGGGGCGACCGCCTCGACCTCCGCGAACACCTGCTGCTTGACGCCGATCTCCTCGAACACGGCCTCGATGATGAAGTCCGCGTCGGAGAAGCCCTCGGCCTTGTCCAGCACACCGGTGACCAGCGCCTTGAGACGGTTGGCCTTGTCCTGGTTGATCCGGCCCTTGAGCAGCAGCTTGTCGATCTCGGCGTGGACGTAGCCCACACCCTTGTCGACGCGCTCCTGGTCGATGTCGGTCAGCACGACCGGCACCTCCAGGCGGCGCAGGAACAGCAGCGCGAGCTGGGAGGCCATCAGACCGGCGCCGACGACGCCGACCTTGGTGACCGGGCGGGCCAGGTTCTTGTCCGGGGCACCGGCGGGGCGCTTGCCGCGCTTCTGCACCAGGTTGAAGGCGTAGATGCCAGCGCGCAGCTCGCCACCCATGATCAGGTCGGCGAGGGCGACGTCCTCGGCGTCGAAGCCCTGCTGGAGGTCGCCGTTCTTGGCGGCGGCGATGATGTCCAGCGCGCGGTAGGCGGCCGGGGCCGCGCCGTGCACCTTGCTGTCGGCGATGAAGCGGCCCTTGGCGACGGCCTGGTCCCAGGCGTCACCGCGGTCGATCACCGGGCGGTCGATGACGATCTCGCCCTTGAGGACGGAGGCCGTCCAGAGCAGCGACTGCTCCAGGAAGTCGGCGCCCTCGAAGAGGGCGTCGGCGATCCCGAGCTCGTAGACCTGCTTGCCCTTGAGCTGCTTGTTCTGGTTGAGGCTGTTCTCGATGATCACCGAGACGGCCTTGTCGGCACCGATCAGGTTCGGCAGGATCGTGCAGCCGCCCCAGCCCGGAACCAGGCCCAGGAAGACCTCGGGGAGCGAGAACGCCGGGAGGGCCGCGGAGACGGTCCGGTAGGAGCAGTGCAGACCGACCTCGACGCCACCGCCCATCGCGGCACCGTTGTAGTACGCGAAGGTCGGGACGGCGAGCGCGGACAGCCGCTTGAAGACCTCGTGACCGCCCTTGCCGATGGCGAGCGCGTGCTCGTGCTCCTTCAGCAGCTCGACGCCCTTGAGGTCGGCGCCGACGGCGAAGATGAACGGCTTGCCCGTGACACCGACACCGACGATCTCGCCGGCCGCGGCCTCCTTCTCGACCTGGTCGATGGCGGTGTTCAGGTTCGCCAGCGATGCCGGGCCGAAGGTGGTCGGCTTGGTGTGGTCGAAGCCGTTGTCCAGCGTGATGAGCGCGAAGCGCCCGGCGCCGAACGGCAGGTCGAGGTGGCGTACGTGCGCGGACGTCACGACCTCGTCGGGGAACAGCTCGGCCGCGCCCTTGAGAAGCTCAGCGGTGGTGCTCACTTGTCGCCTCCGGCGTCCTTGTGGTGCGGGTTCTCCCAGATGACGGTGGCGCCCATGCCGAAGCCGACGCACATGGTGGTGAGGCCGTAGCGGACCTCCGGCTGCTCCTCGAACTGGCGGGCGAGCTGCGTCATCAGACGCACACCCGAGGAGGCCAGCGGGTGACCGAAGGCGATGGCGCCGCCGTACTGGTTGACGCGCGCGTCGTCGTCGGCGATGCCGTAGTGCTCCAGGAAGGCGAGCACCTGGACGGCGAAGGCCTCGTTGATCTCGAAGAGACCGATGTCGGAGATCGACAGGCCCGCCTGGGCGAGCGCCTTCTCCGTCGCCGGGATCGGGCCGTAGCCCATGACCTCCGGCTCGACACCCGCGAAGGAGTACGAGACGAGGCGCATCTTCACCGGGAGGTCGTTCTCGCGGGCGAAGTCCTCGGACGCGATGAGCGAGGCGGTGGCGCCGTCGTTCAGACCGGCCGCGTTACCGGCGGTGACCCGCCCGTGCACACGGAAGGGGGTCTTGAGGCCCGACAGGTTCTCCAGGGTCGTCCCCGGCCGCATCGGCTCGTCGGCGGTGACCAGACCCCAGCCGGTCTCGCCGGCCTCGGCGTTGGTGCGGCGCACCGAGATCGGTACCAGGTCGGCCTGGATCTTGCCGTTGGCGTACGCCTTGGCGGCCTTCTCCTGGGAGCGCACGGCGTACTCGTCGGCGCGCTGCTTGGTGATCGTCGGGTACCGGTCGTGCAGGTTCTCGGCGGTCATGCCCATGAACAGGGCGGACTCGTCGACCAGCTTCTCGCTGACGAAGCGCGGGTTCGGGTCGACGCCCTCACCCATCGGGTGGCGGCCCATGTGCTCGACACCGCCGGCGATGGCGACGTCGTAGGCGCCGAAGGCGACGGAACCGGCGACCGAGGTGACGGCGGTCAGGGCGCCGGCGCACATCCGGTCGATGGAGTAACCGGGCACCGACTGGGGCAGACCGGCGAGGATGCCCGCCGTCCGGCCGATGGTGAGGCCCTGGTCACCGATCTGCGTGGTCGCGGCGATGGCGACCTCGTCGATCTTCGCGGGCTCCAGGCCGGGGTTGCGGCGCAGCAGCTCCCGGATCGCCTTCACGACGAGGTCGTCGGCGCGGGTCTCGTGGTAGATGCCCTTCGGGCCCGCCTTGCCGAACGGGGTGCGGACGCCGTCGACGAAGACGACATCCTTGACGGTACGAGGCACGATGGCTCTCCTCCAGAGGTGCGGGACGGCACTGCTGCGACGCGCAACCGCTGAGCGCGCGCTCAGGCCCATGCTACTTGCGAGTAACAGTGCTGCCCACCCCTGAGCGAGGGAGCGGTGAAGGTCACATCGCGTCGCCATGTTACCGCCGGTTACCTGCAGTCACCGCAAGGGGCGCGGGGAACTGCGCGACCAGCCGAAACGAACCCGCACTCCCGTACGGCGCTCAGGGGGCAGTCGCAGTGGACCCTCTCGGAACCAGCACAGGCGTAGCAACCGGATGCGACACCCCGACCTCTCCGTCCCCCGCGATCACCCCGAACAACGTACGCCCCACCTCCGCCCCGAACCCGTACACGTCATGACTCATCGCGGACAACGTCGGCCGCGTCAGCCGGCACAACTGCGAGTCGTCCCACGCCAGCAACGACACCTCCTCCGGCACCCGCACCCCCATCTCCGCCGCCACCGCCAACCCCGCCACCGCCATGATGTCGTTGTCGTAGACGATCGCCGTAGGACGATCACCCCGCGCCCCGGTCAGCAGCGACCGTGTCGCCCGCGCCCCCGCCTCGCCCGAGAAATCGGTCGCCACCTGCCACGCCCCGGCCAGCCGCAACTCCCGCGCCACCTGGTCGAACGCCGCCGTACGAATGGCCGTGTGCCCCAGCGCGGCAGCGCCCCCCACCCGGGCGATCCGCCGATGCCCCAGCGCCGCGAGATACCGCACCGCCTCCGTCACGGCGGTCGCGTCGTCCGTCCACACGGACGTGAGCCCGCCGGTCAACGACGGATGCCCGACGGCCACCACCGGCACCCCCAGCCGCCCCACCGCGGCCACTCTCGGATCATCCGCGCGGAAGTCGACGAGGATCGACCCACTGACCTGCCGCCCCCGCCACCACGCGTCCTGGAGCCCCACCTCCTCCTCCAGATTCCGCACCAGCCGCAGCAGCAGCGAACAGGACCGCTCGGTCAGCACGCTCTCCACGCCGGAGATGAACTCCATGTAGAACGGTTCGAGCCCGAGTTGCTTGGCGGGCCGGCAGATCGCCAGCCCCACCACGTCGACCCGCTGGCTCGACAACGACCGCGCCGCCAGGTTCGGCGCCCACCCGAGCTGCCGTGCCGCCGCGAAGATCCGGTCCCGCGTGGCGTCGGCCAGCCCCGGCTTCCGGTTGAACGCGAGCGACACCGCGCCCTTGGAGACCCCGGCCAGCGCGGCGACGTCCTTGATGGTCACGCGCGGGGGCGGAGGCAGACCCGACGACGGAGGTGGACCCGACGGCGAAGGCAGACCCGACGGCGAAGGCGGTGGCGGAGTCGGTGAGGCGCTCACCGGGCGGGCTCCACGCAGTACAGGGCCCGCCGCACGTCCTCCACGTCCGGCACGCCCTCCAGCCCGCGCACCCCGATGGTCACCCGCTCACCCGGCAGCAGGGTGACCAGCCCGGTGTCGGCCCGCGCCGCCGGCCCCAGCCGGTCCGCCTGCAGCAGCAGGTCCCGCACCAGCGTCCGCGCCGTCACGGTCACCGAACCCGGCCCGACCTCGACCTCGAACCCCGGCGCCGGATACGGCACTTCACGATCCGCCACCGGGAAGTACACCGCCCGCAGCGGCCCCTCCCCGCCCCGCCCGTCGGCCACCAGGAACTCCTTCGCGCCCACGGGCTCCACCTCACGCGGCACCCGCACCTCGGCCACCGTACGCGCGGAGGCGGACACCTCCACCGCCACCTCGGCGACGACGACCCCCTCCACGGACATCCGCCGCAGCCGCAGCCCACCCGGGACCCAGGGCTCACCCGCCTGGTTCACGACGGCCAACACCAGCCCCGCCCCCCGCACTTGCAGCGTCAGCAGCCGGTCCGCGTACAGCCGGCGCAGCTCGTGGTAGAGCGGCTTCTCCCTGCCGTCCCCGTCGACCGCCGCCCACGAGGTCACCGGCCAGCAGTCGTTGAGCTGCCACACGACCGTGCCCGCGCACACCGGCCAGTGCGAGCGCCAGTGCTCGATCCCGGCGGCGATCGCCCGCGCCTGGTTGACCTGCGTCAGATAGTGCCAGCGGTCGAAGTCCCCGTCCGGCACGACGAAATGACGCGCGAGCCCCCGCTCCAGCTTCCCGTTGCCGTCCTCGGCCTTCTGGTGGTGCAGCATCCCGGGGGAGTCGGGCGCGAGTTCCTCACCGGGCAGCGCCCGCCGCAGGGTCGCGTACGCGGGCGGCGCCTGCCACCCGAACTCGGCGACGAATCGCGGCACGTTCGCCCGGTACTCCGCGTAGTCCTCCCGGTTCCACACCTCCCAGGAGTGGTGCGTGCCGTGCGCCGGGTCGTTCGGATGCCGGTCCCACGACCCCGACCACGGACTGCCCGCCGTGTACGGCCGGGTCGGGTCCAGCTCCGCGACCACCCGCGGCAACAGCCCCAGGTAGTACCCCTCGCCCCACGACTGCCCGGCGAGCCGCTCCTCCCAGCCCCAGTCCCGGAACCCCCACAGGTTCTCGTTGTTGCCGTTCCACAGCACCAGCGACGGATGCGGCATCAGCCGGACGACGTTCTCCCGCGCCTCGGCCTCGACCTCGCTCCGCAGCGGCTGCTCCTCCGGGTAGGCGGCGCACGCGAACGGGAAGTCCTGCCAGACCAGCAGCCCCGACTCGTCGCAGACGTCGTAGAAGTCCTCGCTCTCGTAGATCCCGCCGCCCCAGATCCGGACGAGATCGACGCCGGCCCCGGCCGCCTGCCGCAGCCGCTCCCGGTACCGCTCGCGCGTGACGCGGGAGGGGAACACGTCGTCCGGGATCCAGTTCACCCCGCGCGCGAACAGCCGCTCCCCGTTGACGACGAGGGTGAACCCGGTCCCGTGCTCATCGGCGCCCCGGTCCAGTTCCACGGTCCGGAACCCGACCCGCCGCCGCCACACATCGAGCGCGTCACCCTCGCCGTACAGGGTCAACTCCACCTCGTACATGGGCTGTTCGCCGTAGCCGCGCGGCCACCACAGCTCCACGCCCGGCACCTCCAGCCGGATGGCACCGCTCGTCCCCTCGACCTCCACGGCCGCGGCGACACCCCCCACCCGGGCCTCCAGCCGCAGCCCCGCCTCGACGGCCGCCCGCTCCACGTCGACGAGCAGCTCCACCCGCCCCGTCGGCCCCTCGACGGTCACCAGCGGCCGTACGCGGGCGATCCGGGCCGTGGACCACCTCTCCAGCCGAACGGGCCGCCAGATCCCGGCGGTCACGAGGGTCGGCCCCCAGTCCCAGCCGAAGGAGCAGGCCATCTTCCTGATGAACTGGAACGGTTCCGGATAGGCGTTCGGCCGGTCGCCGAGCCGTTCGCGCACCGCCTCGGCCTCGGCGTACGCGGAGGCGAAGCGCACCGAGAGCAGACCGCTCATCCCGGTGATGTCGAAGCGGTACGAGCGGTGCATGTTCCGTACCGAGCCGAGGAGCCGGCCGTCGAGCCGGATCTCGGCGGCGGTGTCGAGCCCGTCGAAGACCAGGTCGGTCTGGTCGTGCCCGCCGGCCGCGCCGCCTCCGGGCAGCTCGACCTCGTACGTCCACTCCCGGCGTCCCACCCACGCCACCTCGTCCTCGTTCCGCCCGAGGAAGGGGTCCGGGATCAGCCCGGCCGCCAGCAGATCGGTGTGCACGCACCCGGGCACCACGGCGGCGAGCGGTCCCCGCTCGTGCCGGAGGATCCAGCCCTCGGTGAGCGGTGTGGCGTCCAGCATGCGCACTCCTAAACCGATCCAGTCAGTGGTCCGGCACGATCGCGAAATCTTTCGGCAGCCTTGGCGAAATAGGGACTTTACCGGTTCAGTGAACGGCTGCCAGAGTGCCGAACCAGCCATCCACCCATCCACCCATCCATCCCACCCGTGCTCGTCCGTCCCGAACGGAGCTGGTGCACATGAACCACCGGAAGACGCTCACCGGAACACTGCTGGCGGCCGCGCTTCTCGCGTCGGGCTGCACCGGCGGCGGAGGAAGCTCCAAGGGCGCCGACGCCGAGGCGGCCGACGACCCGGCTCAGGTGTCCGGATCCATCACGGTTCTCACTCACCGGACGGACATCGTGCAGGACGGCACGATGCAGAAATACGCCGACGCCTTCAACAAGACCTATCCGAAGGTGAAGGTGAAGTTCGACGCGATCACCGACTACGAGGCCGAAGTCAAGATCCGGATGAACACGGACAACTACGGCGACGTGCTCATGATCCCGGCCGTCATCAAGAAGAACGACTACCCCAAGTTCTTCGCCTCGCTCGGCACCCAGAGGGAGCTGAGCGAGAAATACCGTTTCACCGACTTCACCGCCGTCGACGGCAAGGTCTACGGCCAGAGCCCGATGGGCGCGGCCCCCGGCTTCCTCTACAACAAGCGGATCTGGGCCGAGGCCGGCGTCACCGACTGGCCCACCACCCCGGCGGAGTTCCTCACCGCGCTGAAGGCCATCAAGTCCAAGACCGACGCCGTGCCGTACTACACCAACTTCGCCGCCCAGTGGCCGCTGACCCAGTGGACCGCCGTCAACGGCTCGGTGAGCTGCGACACCGAGGCCACCACCCGGCTCGCCGAGGGCAACCCGTGGGGCGAGGACGGCGAACTACGCGTCGCCGACCAGCTGTTGTACGACATCGTGCACCAGAAGCTGATCGAGAAGGACCCGTCGACCACCAACTGGGAGAACTCCAAGCCGCAGTTGGCGAAGGGCGAGATCGCGACGGCCTGGCTCGGCAGCTGGGCGGTCATCCAGTTCCGGCAGGCCGCCGAGAAGGCCGGCGCCGACCCCGACGACATCGGCTTCATGCCGTTCCCCGCCCGCGTCGACGGCAAGGCCTGCGCGACCGTCAACCCCGACTACAACCAGGCCGTCAGCATCCATTCGAAGCACAAGGAGGCGGCCCGCGCCTGGATCGACTGGTTCACCGACAAGTCCGGCTACGCGCAGGACAACCTCTCGATCTCCACACTCAAGGACGCCCCTCTGCCCGAGGTCCTGAAGCCGTACGAGGACCAGGGCGTCGAACTCATCGAACTCGACGACGCCGAGGGCGCGAAGGTCAAGGAGATCGACAACGCCTCGGAGGTCGGCATCAACGCGCCCGCCTACCGCCAGGAACTGGTCGACATAGCCCGGGGCGCCAAGGACGGCGACATCGACGACTTCCTCGACGACCTCGGCAAGCGCTGGACCGAGGCAGCGAAGACCGTGGGGTCCTGATGCCCCAGGCGCGTACGACATCCCGCTCGCACGCGACGGAGAAGGCGGCGCGGCCCCAGGGGGCCGCGCCCCGGCCCCCCACACCCGGGCGCGCCCCTCGCGGGGTGCGCCTGTGGCGCGGGCTCACCCCCTGGCTCTTCCTGGCCGTCCCGCTGGCCCTGCTGATCACCTTCACCTACGCGCCGGTCGCCAACATGCTGGCGTACAGCTTCACCGACTGGGACGGCGTCAGCCCCGAGCTGAGCTACACCGGCACCGACAACTACGTCGAGATCTTCACCCGCCCCGAACTGTTCCGGGTCTTCTTCGTCAGCGGGTACTACCTGGCCGCGTCGGCCGTGCAGATCGCGCTCGCCCTCTACTTCGCGACCATCCTCAGCTTCAACCTCCGCTTCCGGAGCCTCTTCAAGGGCATCCTCTTCTTCCCGTACCTGATCAACGGCGTCGCCATCGGCTTCGTCTTCCTCTACTTCTTCCAGGACGGCGGCACCCTCGACTCGGTCCTCGCCCTGTTCGGCCACGAGTCGGACCGCGCCTGGCTGGGCACGGAGACCTCCGCGAACGTCTCACTGGCCGGCGTCTCGGTCTGGCGCTACATGGGCCTGAACTTCGTGCTCTTCCTCGGCGCGATCCAGTCGATCCCGGGGGAGTTGTACGAGGCGGCCGAACTCGACGGCGCGAACCGCTGGCACCGGTTCCGCTACATCATCGCGCCCGGCATCCGACCCGTCCTGAGCCTGAGCGTGATCCTCTCGATCTCCGGCTCGCTCTCGGTCTTCGAGATCCCGTACATCATGACGGGCGGCGCCACCGGCACCGAGACCTTCGTGATCCAGACCGTCAAGCTCGCCTTCCAGTTCAACAAGACGGGCCTCGCGTCCGCCGCCGCGGTCGTCCTGCTGCTGATCATCCTGGCGGTGACGTGGCTGCAACGCCGGCTGGTCCCCGACGACAGGGTGGACCTCGTATGACGACGCTGACGACCCCAACCCCGGTGACCCGTGGGCGAGTCGCCCGCACGCTCACCTATCTGTCCCTGGTCGGCGCGTCGGTCGTGGTGCTGCTGCCGCTGCTCGTGGTCCTGCTGACCTCGCTCAAGACCGAACGGGAGATGGCGGACGACAGCGGCGCCCTCACGCTGCCGGACAGCCTCCTGAACTTCGAGAACTACGCCACGGCCTTCCGCGACGGCGAGATGCTCACCGCCTTCGGCAACACGGCCTTCATCCTCTTCTTCGCCATCACCGGAACGGTCCTCATCGGCTCGATGGCGGCCTACGCGATCGACCGCTTCACCTTCCGCTTCCGGAAGCTGGTGGTCGCCCTCTTCCTCGTCGCCACGCTCGTCCCCGGCGTCACCACCCAGGTCGCGACCTTCCAGATCGTCGACAGCTTCGGCATGTTCGACACCCTCTGGGCGCCGATCGCGCTCTACATGGGCACCGACATCGTCTCGATCTACATCTTCCTGCAGTTCGTGCGGTCGATCCCGGTCTCGCTCGACGAGGCGGCCCGGCTGGATGGCGCCAACGCCTTCACGATCTACCGGAAGATCATCTTCCCGCTGCTCAAACCGGCGGTCGCCACGGTCGTCATCGTCAAGGGGATCACCGTCTACAACGACTTCTACATCCCCTTCCTCTACCTGCCCTCCGACGACCGCGGCGTCATCTCCACATCGCTCTTCCGCTTCAAGGGGCCCTTCGGAGCCCACTGGGAAACGATCTCGGCAGGAGCGATCCTGGTGATCCTGCCGACCCTGATCGCCTTCCTGCTGCTCCAGAGATTCATCTACAACGGCTTCACGAGGGGAGCGACGAAGTGAGGGAGCCTCGACAGCTGCCGAGGTCGTTCAGGGGTGCGGGGAACTGCGCGACCAGCCACGAAGCACCCGCAGTCGCCCACCGACAGCACCCCTACGGCGACTACGCGCCCTTGGCCTTCGCCACTGCCCCCATCGCCCCCACCAACACCGGAGTCACCAACTCCACCTGCCAGGGCCGAGCCCCGTACCCCGCGAGCGCCGCACTCACGCCCTCCGCGTCCAGCGACCCCGGAGGCTCCCAGCACAGCCGCCGTACCGTATCCGGCGTGATCAGGTTCTCCTGAGGCAGGGCGAGCTGCTCCGCCAGCGCGGACACCCCGGCTCGCGCCGCGGACAGCCGCGCCGCCGCCGCCGGATCCTTGTCGGCCCACGCCTTCGGCGGCGGCGGCCCCGTGACCGGCTGCCCGTGCGCCGGCAGCGCGGAGTCCGGCAGGGCCCTGGCCCGGTCCACCGCGGCCTGCCACTGCTCCAGCTGCCGCCGTCCCATCCGGTGGCCGAACCCGGTCAGCGCGGCCAGCGCGTGCGCGTTGACCGGCAGGGCCAGCGCCGCCTCCACGATCGCCGCGTCGCTCAGCACCTTCCCCGGCGAGACGTCGCGGCGCTGGGCGATCCGGTCCCGTGCCTCCCACATCTCCCGCACGACCGCCATCTGCCGGCGTCGCCGCACCTTGTGCATCCCGGACGTACGCCGCCAGGGGTCCTTGCGCGGTTCGGCGGGCGGCGCGGACGCGATCGCGTCGAACTCCTGCCGCGCCCACTCCAGCTTCCCCTGCCGGTCCAGCTCCTTCTCCAGGGCGTCCCGCAGGTCCACGAGGAGCTCCACGTCGAGCGCGGCGTAGCGCAGCCACGGCTCGGGCAGCGGGCGGGTGGACCAGTCGACCGCGGAGTGGCCCTTCTCCAGGACATAGCCGAGGACGCCCTCGACCATCGCGCCGAGGCCGACCCGGGGGAACCCGGCGAGGCGCCCGGCCAGCTCGGTGTCGAAGATCCGCGTCGGCACCATGTCTATCTCACGCAGACAGGGCAGGTCCTGGGTGGCCGCGTGCAGCACCCACTCCACGCCCGAGAGCGCCTCACCGAGGCCGGAGAGGTCGGGGCAGGCGACGGGGTCGATGAGCGCGGTGCCCGCGCCCTCACGGCGCAGCTGCACCAGATAGGCCCGCTGACCGTAGCGGTAACCGGACGCGCGTTCGGCGTCCACGGCCACGGGGCCGGAGCCGGCGGCGAAGGCGGCGATCACCGCGGCGAGCGAGGACTCGTCGGCGATCACGGCCGGAATGCCTTCCCTCGGCTCCAGCAAAGGGATCGGCGCCCCCGCTTCAGAGGATCCGCCGTCGTCCGGAGGGGCGCCTCCGGTGGTTCGCAGGGTCCTGTCTGCTGCGGTCTCTTGGGCGTCGGTCACCTGTCAAGGGTATCCGTGTATGGACATGGCCCGCCGACGGAACGTTCCGCCGACGGGCCTTGTGGGGTCGTAAACCAGTCACGTGTCACACGTGTCAGTGAATGTTCCCGGCGAACCGGGAGAGGCCGGACGTGCGGGGACGATCCCGGCCTCTTCGCCGTCCCGGCCTCCCGGGGGTCAGTGGATGATCCCGGTGCGCAGGGCCACCGCAACCATTCCGGCGCGGTCGCCGGTGCCGAGCTTGCGTGCGATTCGGGCCAAGTGGCTCTTGACCGTGAGCGCGGACAGGCCCATGGAGACGCCGATCGCTTTGTTCGACTGACCCTCCGCGACCAGGCGCAGTACCTCGACCTCGCGGCCCGACAGCTCCCGGTAGCCGCCCGGGTGGCTCGGGGCGCCCGGGGGACGGCGGTGCATACGGGCGGCGGAGCCGATGGGGGCGGCGCCGGGGCGGGTGGGCAGTCCGATGTTGGTACGGGTGCCGGTGACGACGTATCCCTTCACACCGCCCGCGAGGGCGTTGCGTACGGCGCCGATGTCGTCGGCGGCGGAGAGGGCGAGGCCGTTGGGCCACCCCGCCGCGCGGGTCTCGGAGAGGAGGGTGAGGCCGGAACCGTCCGGCAGGTGGACGTCTGCGACGCAGATGTCACGGGGGTTGCCGACGCGCGGACGGGCCTCGGCGATGGACGAGGCCTCGATCACGTCGCGGACCCCGAGGGCCCACAGGTGGCGGGTCACGGTGGACCGGACCCGGGGATCCGCCACCACCACCATCGCGGTCGGCTTGTTCGGACGGTAGGCGACCAGGCTTGCGGGCTGCTCGAGGAGAACGGACACCAGGCCTCCTGGGGTGCGGGACGGGGGCCGGCTCGCTGGGCTCGTGGGGTCGAAGCCGGGACGAACCGTGCTTTCAAGGTCACAGAGGTCTTCGGCACCAAACCTCTGCTCCTTTAGAGAATGATCACGATTTGGTGAGTAACAATACGTTCAATTCGGACAAATCTTCGATCATTCGAAGATCGAACGGTGTCGCTTCATGTCGATACGCGGCCGAAAGTGGCCGTATCGACAAAGAGATGGTTGTGGTCGGCGTGGTGGCTCGCACGTGAAAAGGACCGTGCTCGGCGAGCACGGTCCTTCGCGAACACAGTCCTTCAGAGGGAGGGGTCAGCGGGACTGCGGCCCCCGCCGCTGCGGCAGCGACACCACCGCCGCGTCCCCGGGGTCGACCGCCGGCGGCAGACCCGCGATCTGGGCGAGCAGGTCGCACCATGAGGCGAGGTGCGCGGCGGTGTCGGGAACCCCGCCCAGGACCTCGCGCGGGGTCCACGACGCCCGGATCTCGATCTGGGACGCGGCCGGCCGCGACGCCAGCCCGCCGAAGTAGTGGGAGCCGGCCCGTGTCACCGTCCCGCTCGGCTCCCCGTACGACAGCCCCCGGGTCTGCAGCGCGCCGGTCAGCCACGACCAGCACACCTCCGGCAGCAGCGGATCCGCCGCCATCTCGGGCTCCAGCTCCGCCCGGACCAGGGTCACCAGCCGGAACGTGCCCTGCCAGGCGTCGTGTCCCGCAGGGTCGTGCAGCAGGACCAGCCGGCCGTCGGCCAGATCCTCGTCGCCCTCGACGACCGCGGCCTCCAGGGCGTACGCGTACGGGGCGAGCCGCTGGGGTGGCTTGGTCGCCTCGATCTCGATCTCCGGCCGCAGCCGTGTGGCTTTCAGCGCTTCGACGGCGGAGCGGAACGGCAGCGGTGCCGTCTCCCTCGCATCGCCCTCCCCCTCCTTCGCGTCGTCCATCCCGCCAGCGCCGTCCGACAGTCGTCCCTGAGCCGCAGCCATGCCGGAACATTAAGGGGAACGGGGCCCCGGCGCAGGGCAAGACACCCGTGCGCTGGGTCACGGTCGCATCGCGCTGAGCGAACGCGGGCCCCGTCGGCGCGCGCAGGCGCCGACCGCCGGAGCGCGGGCCCCGCTCGCCGACGGCCCGGGCCATCACTGTCAAGCAGGCGTGCGAGACTTTGCCTCGTGAGTGCCAACGCCAGCCCCTCGGGCCACCAGCCGACCGCCACGTACAACTCAGCCTTCCTGAAGGCGTGCAGGCGCGAGTCCGTGCCGCACACACCGGTGTGGTTCATGCGGCAGGCCGGGCGCTCGCTCCCCGAGTACCTGAAGGTGCGCGAGGGCATCGGGATGCTGGAGTCGTGCATGCGGCCCGAGCTGGTCACGGAGATCACCCTCCAACCGGTCCGCCGGCACCGGGTGGACGCGGCGATCTACTTCAGCGACATCGTCGTCCCGCTCAAGGCCATCGGCATCGACCTCGACATCAAGCCCGGCGTCGGACCCGTCGTCGAGAAGCCGATCCGCAGCCGCGCCGACCTCGCCCAGCTGCGCGACCTGACCCCCGACGACGTCTCCTACGTCACCGAGGCCATCGGGCTGCTCACCGCCGAACTCGGCGAGACCCCCCTCATCGGCTTCGCCGGCGCCCCCTTCACCCTCGCCAGCTACCTCGTCGAGGGCGGCCCGTCCCGCACGTACGAGAACGCCAAGGCGATGATGTACGGCGACCCCGAGCTCTGGGCCGACCTGCTCGACCGCCTCGCCGGGATCACCTCCGCGTTCCTGAAGGTCCAGATCGAGGCGGGCGCCTCCGCCGTGCAGCTCTTCGACTCCTGGGCCGGCGCGCTGGCCCCGGCGGACTACCGTCGCTCGGTGCTGCCCGCCTCCGCGAAGGTCTTCGACGCCGTCGCCGGGTACGGCGTCCCCCGCATCCACTTCGGCGTCGGCACCGGTGAGCTGCTGGGCCTCATGGGCGAGGCCGGCGCGGACGTCGTCGGCGTCGACTGGCGCGTCCCGCTCGACGAGGCCGCGCGCCGCGTCGGCCCCGGCAAGGCGCTCCAGGGCAACCTCGACCCGACCGTCCTGTTCGCCGGCACGGACGCCGTCGAGACCAAGACCCGCGAGGTCCTCGACGCCGCCGCCGGTCTCGAGGGCCACGTCTTCAACCTCGGCCACGGCGTCATGCCCAGCACCGACCCGGACTCCCTGACCCGCCTCGTGGAGTACGTCCACACCCAGACCGCCCGGTAGCGCTCCCGGGTGACCAGCCGGGCCGCGCCCGTCTGCGGAACAGCACCCGAGCGCCAGAGGTTCGGACGCGCCGGCTTCGCACTGCTCCGCGAGCGGGTCCTCCTCGCCCCGTGAACCGACGTCAGTGGCTCCTGGAACCATGCCTTCGTCCGAGACGGCCGTATCAGGAGCCATGCATGGGAACGTGGGGAACCGGTCCGTTCGACAGCGACCTCGCCGCAGACTTCGTCGATGAACTTGGGGGACTCGCCCACCAGCAGGTCATCGACGTGCTGGAGCGGGCGTTCCGGCGAGTCACCGACTCGGGAGAACGTGTCGATGGCGGAGACGGGGCCGAAGCCGTTGCCGCCGGCGCTCTCGTCGCCGGCACCCTCCCTGGCAGCCCCATCGTGATCGACCCCGATGACTGCCCCCGGGAACCGCTGCCCGAACTGCCGGCCCCGCTTCGCGCGTCGGCGAGACTCGCACTGGACCGGGTTCTCCGGGACGGATCAGAGATGGCAACCGGCTGGGTGGACAGCGCCGACACCGACCAGTGGCGCCACGAAGTACGACAGATCCTCCAAGCACTCGCAGCACGGGCGCCGGTGCTCAGTGGCGGTACGCGGCTGTCGCGATCTCGATGAAGGATCGGATCAACGGGTTGGTGTCACCTTCGTTCCACACCGCCACCACTCGGCTCGGCGCCATGTCGATCAGCGGTACCACAGCCAACTCCGCAGGCAGGTCGTGTCCGAGCGGGGCCAGGCCGACCGTGCCGTTCCACAGCACGGCCTGCTGGCATTCCTGGACGGCACGCACCACTGGACCCTCGCGCGGCCTGCCGCCGTTCCAGTACGACTGCCAGATGGGGTCGGTTCCCTGCGGGAACTGGAACCAGCGGCGGTCGCTCAGGTCGACCAGCCGCAACCGGTCACGGAGGGCCAGCGGGTCATCGGTGCGCAGGACCACGCCGACCGGATCGGACCGCAACACACGCACCGTCAGGGCCGTCTCGTCGAACGGCGCTCGAGTCAAGGCGACGTCGACGAGCCCGGCGCGCAGCCCACACGTCGGGTCGGCCAGGTCGGTGTCACGGATGCGGATGTCGATGCCGGGGTGGCGTCGACGGTAGGCGGCGGCCAGCCTGGTCACTCCCGGGTCGGTGCCGTCACCCAGGATGCCGACGGTGATGGTCGCGACGCCGACCGCCGCGCTCACGCGTACACGGACGCGATCGGCATGGTCGAGCAGGGCTCGCGCCTCGTCGAGCAGCACCGTGCCCACCGGAGTGAGCGTGACGCCGGCAGGCGAGCGGGCGAACAGCAGGGCCCCGA
Source organism: Streptomyces sp. SP18BB07 (assembly GCF_036322545.1). Classification (NCBI taxonomy): domain Bacteria; kingdom Bacillati; phylum Actinomycetota; class Actinomycetes; order Kitasatosporales; family Streptomycetaceae; genus Streptomyces; species Streptomyces sp. SP18BB07. The sequence continues at coordinate 45,973 of NZ_JAQYWT010000224.1, read as the reverse complement.
CATCGGCCTCCAACTGCTTGATCGCCCGGCTCAGCGGCGGCTGACTCATATGCAGTCGCACGGCGGCCCGGCCGAAGTGGAGTTCCTCGGCGACTGCCACGAAATAACGCAAGGCCCTTAGCTCCACGCTGCAACGATACCCGCGAGGTATCGGCGCTGCGGGATGGGTCTTGGACACCGGCAGGGCCCCGAAGGTGCACTCGTGAGCATGACCGAAGAAGCCAAGACCAGCGAGCCGCAGGCCGACCCCGCCGTATCCGTGGTGGGTCCCGGCGACGGCGAGACCATCATTCTGGGCACCACGCGCATGCGCGTCCTGGAAGACGGCAGCCATACCGGGCACCGCCTCGCGATCGCCGAGTCCGTCCTCGCCCCGCACACCCAGGGACCGCCGCAACACCGTCACGCCCGACACGACGAGGGCTTCTACATCCTCTCCGGCACCGTGCGGTTCACCGTCAGGGACGACGACTACGACGCCACCGCGGGCACGCTCGTGATGGTTCCGCCCGGTACCCCGCACACCTTCGCCAACGTGACCGACCAACCCGCCGTCATGCTCAGCACATTCACCCCGGACCTGTACGTGCAGTACTTCCGAGACCTCCAGGACGTGCTCGCCGACGGCCGGCCGCTGACGCCACAGGCCAACATCGGCGCGATGAGCCGCTACGCGACCGAGCCCGCCACCGGCCGCACCTGAAGCTCTTCCGGCAATCGACGCATCGACCGCTCCCCGAAAACCTGTGGCCCATGAACGGGAACTATGAACATCGCCTATTGGACCGTCGCGGGACCTCTCGCCCTCTTCTACTTCTACGCGGGCGCGGTGAAGGTGATCCGCAGCCGCGATCAACTCCGACCGATGATGGCCTGGGTCGACCGCGTACCGTTGCCCGCCGTAAGGGCGCTGGGGACGGTCGAAGCACTCGGCGCGATCGGGCTGATCCTTCCGCCGCTGACCGGCATCGCTCCCTCGCTGGCGCCGGCCGCGGCCATCGGCTTCCTGCTCCTGCAGATCGGCGCAGTCGCCGTCCACCTGACCGGCGATGACCGCCGCATCACACTCAACGTCGGGCTCATCGCCACCGCGGCCGTGACCATCTGGCTGGCCACCGGGCTGTGATCGAGCACGGTTCTCGACCGTCGCCGAGAGCGACATAACGGCGGCGGTCAGGGCTGCCACGGGGACTTGGCAGCGTCCCTGGGCAGTGAAGAGCACCGGCCCCACTGCCTGTCACCGCGGCGGTTGCACCAGGCCGGACTGGTAGGCGAAGGCGACGAGCTGTGCACGATCGCGGGCGCCCGTCTTGGCTTTGGCCCGCTGGACGTGGGTGCGGACGGTCAGGGGGCTGAGGAACAGTGCGGCGGCGATCTCGTCGTTGGATTTGCCCTCCGCGACCACGGCCAGCACCTCGCGCTCTCGCGGAGTGAGGCTGCTGAATCGCTCGGGGTCGCGGGCGCCGGAGCTGGGCACGGGAAGGGCGAGAAAGCGGGTGATCAGTGAGCGGGTGGCTACGGGTGACAGCAAGGCGTCACCGGAAGCGACCGTGCGGATGCCGTCGAGGAAGGCATCGGCAGTGGTGCTCTTGCCTAGGAAGCCGCTCGCACCCAGGCGCAGGGCCTCGGCGACGTGCTCGTCGGTCTGGAACGTGGTGAGGATGAGCACGCGGGTGTCCTGCAGCTCGGGCTGGTCGCAGATGGCGGCGGTCGCAGCCAGTCCGTCGGTGCCGGGCATGCGGATGTCCATCAGAACGACGTCCGGGCGGTGGATGCCGGCGAGCGTGATGGCCTGCCGCCCGTCGCCGGCCTCGGCGACGACCTCCATGTCGTCACAGGAGTCGATCAGCACCTGGAAGGTCGCTCGCAGCAGGGCCTGGTCGTCGGCGATCAGTACGCGGATCGTCATGGAGGTTGCTCTCTGGTCAGACACTGATGGGAAGTTCGGCCGTGACGGCGAAGCCGCCTTCCGGGCGGCGCCCCGCACGGAGGCGGCCCCCGGCGGCCTGAGCGCGCTCTCGCATACCGATGAGCCCGAAGCCTCCGCCGGGTGTGCGCGGGGGCGCGATCGGACTGCTGTCGTTGCTCACGGTGATCGTCAACTGTTCCTGGGCGTAGGCGAGGTGGACCTGTGCCGTGTTCACCGCGGCGTGTTTGGCAACGTTGGTCAGCGCTTCCTGCACGATGCGGAAGGCGGTCAGGTCCACCCCGGCCGACAGGGGCTTCACGGGGCCTTCGACAGCGATCGTGATGTGCAGTGCGGCGGCGCCGAAGGCGGCGACCAGGTCAGGAAGCCGGTCAAGTCCAGGTGCGGGGTTCAGCGATTCCTCGGCGGTCTCCGGCTGGCGCAACAGGCCCACGGTTGCCTCGAGTTCACGCAGCGCTGCCGTGGTCGTGCCGGTGAGTTCGGTGAGGATGCGGCCGGTCTGCGCGGGATGAGTGGAGAACAGGTGGGCGGCTGTGCCGGCTTGGGCGTTGGCCAGGGCCATGTGGTGGGCCACGACGTCGTGCAGCTCCCGGGCGATGCGGACGCGTTCTTCGGTGACACGGCGTTGTGCTTCTTCGTAGCGGGTGCGTTCGGCGTCCTCGGCACGGGTGCGGACGGTGTCCATGTACGCGCGGCGCGCTCGCACCGCCAATCCGTGCAGGATGGGCAGCAGGATCCAGAAGGCCAGGCTCACCGCTTCGTTCGCCCAGGGCTCGTCCTCGGCATCCCAGCGCAGGGCGGTGGGCACGAGGATGACAGCGACCAGGAGACCGTGGATTCGGATGGCTTGCTGGGAGACCTGGAGAGTCAGTTCGTACAGGGCGACGATGACCGGGAGCAGCAGGAGGGGCCCGAAGGTGCTGCCCTGGGCGCCTGCGACGGCGGTGCCGAGGGTGGTGAGGACGACAACGGTGCCGGGGCGTCGGCGGCGCGCCGACAGGCTCGTACAGGTGACTGCCGCGAGGGCGAAGCCCGGCCACCACAGGGTGTGGTCGCCGGCCCGGCGGTACTGGTTGCTGGTGGCCGCATAGATCAACAGGAGGAAGGCCGCCTCGACCAGGCGGGGATGGCGATCGACGCGAAGTCGCAGGCGGGTGACCATGGTTTCTCCGAGCAGTACCGTGACCGTGGGCTGAAGAAGTGGACAGAGTGGGGGCCGGTCCGGGCCGCTCTGGGACTGGGGTGGAGCGGCCCGGTCGGCACGTGCGTCAGACCGTCACGGAGGCCCGTGGATCGTCGGCGGGCAGATCATTCGGCGCGGAGACCTGCTGGGTGAGTGCTTCGCCCTCGACGTCGACGCGGGGCATCAGCCGGTCCAGCCGGCGCGGCAGCCACCATGCCCGCTTGCCGAGGAGCGCCAGGACCGCGGGCACGAAGGCCATACGGACGACGAAGGCGTCGAAGAAGACGGCACTGGCCAGTCCGAAGCCGACCATCTTGACCAGGGATTCGCCGCCCGTCATGAACCCGCCGAACACCGCCATCATGATCAGCGCCGCGGCCCCCACAACCTGGGCGCTGTGCCGGAATCCGGTGACGATGGCCTGGCCGGGCCCTTCTCCGTGGATGTGCGCCTCCCGGATCCGGGAGACGAGGAAGACCTGATAGTCCATGGCGAGGCCGAAGACGATACCCACCAGGAAGATGGGCATGGTGCTCATGATCGGGCCGGTTTCGTCGACGCCGAAGAGGCCGGCTCCGTGGCCCTGTTGGAAGACCGTGACGATCGCGCCGAGGGCCGCGCCGACCGACAGCAGGAAGCCGAGCGCGGCCTTGAGCGGCACCAGGATCGAGCGGAAGACCAGGGCCAGGAGGAGGAAGGCGAGACCGACGACGACCGCGAGGTAGGGAATGAGGGCGTCCTGCATCTTCTGGCCCACGTCGATGTTCAGGGCGGTGGTGCCGGTGACCTTGAAGTCGGCGCCGGTGGTGGACTCCACCGCACCGCGCTCGCTGCGGATGGTGTGCACCAGGTCCTGCGTCTGCCGGCTGGTGGGTGCGGTCGAGGGGACAGCGGCGATCACCGCCGTGTCTTCGGCCTCGTTGAACCGTGCCGGGGAGACGGAGACGACTCCCTCGGTGCCGGCGAGCTTTTCGGAGACCGCCGTCACGGCCGCCTGCGGGTCCTTGGCCTCCTTGACGTCGACAACCACGGTCAGCGGGCCGTTGAAGCCCGGGCCGAAGCCCTCGGCGAGCGCGTCGTAGGCGCGGCGCTCGGTGGTCGCGGTCGACTTGGCCTCATCGCCGGGCATGCCCATCCGCAGGTCGAGCGACGGCACCGCGAGCGCCCCGAGGCCGATCACCGACAGGAGCAGGACGGGCAGCGGGCGGCGCACCACGAACTGCGCCCAGCGAACACCCCGGGGGGCCTTCGTGGTGGTGCCGGCCGTCCTGGTCCTGCCGACGAGGCTGAGGATCTTGGTGCCGGAGCGACGTCCGCCCTTGCGGTCTCGGCGCGAGAGCACCGCATTCGGCCAGAAGCCCAGGAGTGCCGGCACTGCGGTCAGGGCGATCAGGACTCCGACCATGACGGCGCCTGCCGAGCCGATACCCATCTTGCTGAGCATCGGGACGCCGATGACGGAGAGACCCAGCAAAGCGATGACGACGGTGAGGCCGGCGAAGACGACCGCGCTTCCGGCCGTGCCCACGGCCAGGGCCACCGCCTCCTGCGGCTGGTGTCCCTTGGCCCGCTCCTCCCGGTAGCGCGAGACCACGAACAGGGAGTAGTCGATGCCGACGGCGAGGCCGAGCATCATCGCCAGTTCACCGACCGTCGAGGAGAATCCGAAGGCACTGCTCAAAGCGGTGATTCCGGCCAGGCTGATGCCGACGCCGAGGATGGCGGTGAGCAGGGGGAGGCCGGCGGCGGCGAGTGAGCCGAAGGTGATCAGCAGAACCACCGCCGCGACGAGTACGCCGAGTACTTCACCCAGGCCCTGCGCGGCTTCGGTCTCCAGCGCGGAGCCGCCGACCTCGACGGTCAGGCCCGCGTCCCGGGCCCGCTCGACCGCCTTGGTCAGGTCCGTCCTGCTGGCGTCGGTGAGATCGTCGCCGGCGACCTTGTAGGTGACGGTGGCGTACGCGGTCGACCTGTCCTTGCTGACCGCGTTCGTGTCGAAGGGGCCGGCCGCGTCGGCGACCTGCGGCCCGTCGGCCACCGCCGTGACGAGTTCACCGATGGCCGACCGGCCGGCGGCGGAGGTGACCTGCCGGCCGTGTTCCGCGACGAACACGATGCGGGCCTGCGCACCGTCCGCTTCGGCGCCCGGGAACCGCTCATTGATCAGGTCGAATGCCTGCTGGGACTCGATGCCGGGCAGGGAGGACGAGTCCTCCGATGCCTCGGACGCGCTGGACGCCCCGAGGAATGAAGCAGCCAGTACGGCCACCCAGGCCAGCACCACGGTGCGGCGCCTTCGGAAGGCCCAGCGGCCCACCCGATGCAAGAAAGTCGCCATGAAAGACATCTCCGTATCTGGATATCGGGAACGTCATTCACCCTGCCGGGCGGCCGCATTCGGGTCGTCCGCCGTAGCGACGATCCCCCGTACTCAAAAACAAGTAGGGCTCGGCGGGGGTGCCGACGGGCTCGGGCGATCCTCAGGAATTGCCGACGGAGCTGTCGGAATGCAGCGGCAGCAGGACGCGGAACGTGGCGCCCTGCCCAGGCTGAGAGCACACCTCGACACGGCCTTGGTGAGCGGTCACCAAGGAGCGGACGATGGACAGGCCGAGTCCGGCACCGCCGGTCTGTGTGCGGCCGCGGGCGGTGTCGGCACGGTAGAAGCGGTCGAAGACGTGAGTGACCTGTTCGGCTGTCATCCCTGGTCCCTCATCGCTGAGTTCGAGGACGGCATGGTCCCGCAGAGTGCCGACGCCGATGCGTACCGGCGTGCCGGGCGGGGTGTGGGCGATGGCGTTGCCGACGAGGTTGGAGGTGACCTGTCGCAGGCGTGACTCGTTGCCCAGAACCGGGGCGCCACCGGGCGGGCCGCCGCCCGGGCCGGTCAGGGTGACGGGACGGTCGGGTGCCATGGCCCGCAGGTCGTGCAGGGCGTCGGCGGCCAGGGTGCGCAGGTCCATGGGAGTCAGGCGAAGGGTCAGACGCGCGTCAGCGGTGGCGTCTTCGTCGAGCCGGGCGAGCAGCAGCAGGTCCTCGACGATGCGGACCAGGCGGGCTGCTTCACGCTCGATACGGCTCATGGCAGCATCGACGTCCGCACGCTGGGGCATGCCGCCCATCCGGTACAGCTCGGTGAAGCCCTTGATCCCGAACAGCGGGGTGCGCAGTTCGTGGCTGGCGTCCGCGAGGAAGGTACGCATGCGCGCGTTGGTGGCAGCGCGGGCGGCGTCGCCGGCTTCGATGCGGTCCAGCATGCCGTTGAGGGCAGCGGACAACCGGCCCAGTTCTGTGCGCATGGTGGCCGGCTGTGGCACCCGGCTGGACAGGTCCCCGCCCGCGATGGCGGCTGCCGTTCTCTCGATGCGCCGCAGCGGCCGCAAGCCGGCCCGCACCGCGAACCAGGCGACGACGCCCAACCCGATGAGCACCACTGCATCGATCACCAGCATCCACACGCCCAGGTGCCGGATCGTCGTATGGACCGGAGCCAGAGAACCGGCCACGACGACACTGCCGCCCTTGCCCGCCTCGACGTCCTGACCCGGGATCAAAGGAGTTGCGATGACGCGCCACTCGTCGCCGTCGCCCTTGGCCGCCACCTGGAACGGGCGCTGTTCGCGGGCCGCGACCGCCGCTGCGTCCAGGGCGGGAAGACGTGGGGAGCTGTGCACAGCCGGACGCAGCGTACGGCGCAGTCGGCCCTGGGAATCGAGGTAGACGACGTAGACGTCACCCGTCAGGTCGCGCTCCACCGCCTCGCGCAGCTCCGGTGCCGTCGCACCGGGCACGTCTTCCAGGTTCGACAGCCGCGCCGCCGTCGCGGCAGCGGCGCGCAGCCGGTCTTCCAGCTGGTGCACCAGTTGCCGCTCCAGCAGGGTGACGAGTACGGCGTTGCCGGCCAGCAGGGCGGTGACGACCAGCAGCAGCGTGATGGCCACGACCCGCCCGCGCAGCGACATCCGGCTGATCAGCCCGCGCGGTGAAGCGGCACTCATGCGCGGGACCTGCGCAGAACGTAGCCGGTCCCGCGCACCGTGTGGATCAGCTTCGGTTCTGCGATGTCGATCTTGCGGCGCAGGTAGCTGATGTAGGACGCGACGATGGAGTCGTCACCGTCGAAGTCGTAGTGCCAGACCTGGTCCAGAAGCTGATGCCTGGACAGCACCTGGCCGGCGTTTTCCATCAGTACGCGCAGCAGACTGAACTCGGTCGGAGACAGTTGCACCGGCCGGCCGCCGAGGGTCACCTGGTGGCTGTCGGGATCGAGCTCCAGGTCGTCCACCACCAGGAGCCCATCGGGCCGACGGCCGCTGGTTCGGCGCAGCACGGCCTGGATGCGCAGGATGAGTTCCTCGAGGTTGAAGGGCTTGGTGACGTAGTCGTCCCCGCCTGCCCGCAGACCGCTGATGCGGTCCTCCGCCGCGTCCCGGGCGGTCAGAAAGAGGATCGGCGGCTGCCCGATTCCCGGACCGGAGGGGTTCGCACGCAGACGACGTGCCACCTCGAAGCCGTCTAGGTCGGGCAGCATCACATCCAGGACGATCAGGTCGGGTCGGTTGTCGCGGACCGCTTCCAGGGCCTGGCCTCCCGTCCGGGCAGGAGTCACCTCGAAGCCGGCCAGCCGCAGGCTGGCGGACAGCAGCTCACACAGCGTGGGCTCGTCCTCGACCAGCAGCAGTCGTTGTGTCGTCGCCATGGCACCTGTCCCCGCCCGATGATCTTCTGTCTTCACTGTCCCGCCCCGCTACGCGTCACGCTTACGGAAGACAATGAATGCCGCCGCCATCAGAACCGCCACGGACCCCACCATGACACCGACCCCTGCCCAGGGACTCAGCAAGTCGGGGTCCTGATAGCTGGTGATGATCTGCCCGCCTGCGATCGGCGGCCAGTACTTCGACACCCAGTCGCCCAGTCCTCCGGGCAGGGCCGGGGCGAACGCCTGAACAATCAGCATCACCCCGAACAGTGTGGTCACCGTTGCCGTCGTGGAGCGGATCACCGTGCCCAGAGCCAGTCCGAAGAGCCCGGCCAGTGCCAGGTACAGGCCACCACCAAAGATGCCGCGCAGTGCCACGCCGTCGGAGAGCGCCAGGTGCGGAGCGCCCGCCCCGGACAGCGACGCCTGCCCGACCAGGAACCCGGCCAGCGACACCGCGATCCCGACCGGGAGCGCCACGCCCACCAGCACCACAGCCTTGGAAGCCAGCACCCGCGCCCGGTGCGGAACCCCGATCAAGGTGGGGACGATCGTTCGCGCGCCGTACTCGGAAGTGATGACCAGACCGCCCAGCAGACCGAGCGCGATCTGCGCCAGCAGGTAACCGCGCAGGCTGGTGGCCAGCGGGTCGAACGAAGCCTGGTCCGCGGCGCTCAGGTCCGCGAACTCATTGCCTGCGGACGAGCTGTTCAGCGCGGCGAGTCCGAGGCAGAACGCCAGGGTGCCCAGGATCACGTACAACGTCGACCGCATCGTACGAATCTTGATCCACTCGGCGTGCAGGCAGTGCCGGAAAGTCGCCTTCCCACCCCGCGCACGACGCGGTTGGGGCTGAAGTCGGAGCACGAGCGGGCTTCGGCGGGCTTTCGTCGCCCTGGCAACGACTTGCGCAGGGGGGCGTGTCATCGGTTCGTCTCCATCTCCGACTGGTATTCCACCGCATCCCGGGTCAGGTCCATGAACGCCTTTTCCAGCGACACCTGGCGCGGAGCAAGCTCGTGCAGCTCCACTCCGTTGGCCGACGCCAGCGCGCCGATCTCGGCGGCCTCCAGGCCGGTCACCACCAGAGCGTCGCTGCTCTCGGTCCGCACCTGAACGGCTGCGCTGAGCATGCTGCGCAGTTCCTCGGCCCGGGGGCTGCGGACAAAGACCTCGCGCTCGGAGTGAGCCTCGATGAAGTCCTTCATCGTGGTGTCGGCGATCAGCCGTCCCCTGCCGATGACGATGAGGTGGTCAGCGGTCAGTTCCATCTCGCTCATCAGATGACTGGACATCAAAACCGCGCGTCCTTCGGCCGCCATCCTCCGCATCAGCGAGCGGATCCACACGATGCCCTCCGGGTCCAGCCCATTGAGCGGCTCGTCGAAGACCAGCACCGGTGGATCACCCAGCAGGGCCGCCGCGATCCCCAGCCGCTGACGCATGCCGAGGGAGAACGTCCCCGCACGCCGGCGGCTCACGTTCTCCAAGCCGACTTCCGCCAGCACCGCCTTGACCCGGCTGCTCGGAATCCCATTGCCGGCCGCCAGCGCCAGCAGATGGTGATAGGCGGTGCGGCTGGGCAGCACCGCGCCTGGATCCAGGAGCGCCCCGACCTCCTTCAGCGGCGTGGGCTGCGCGACGTACGGCCGCCCAGCCACAGTCGCAGTCCCGGAACTGGCGGCGTCCAGGCCCACGATCATCCGCAGGGTGGTCGACTTGCCGGCACCATTGGGCCCCAGGAACCCCGTCACTTCCCCGGGCCGGACAGCGAACGTCAGATCGTCCACGGCCAGGACCTCGCCATAGCGTTTCGACAGGCCACGTACTTCGATCATCAGGACTCCAGACCGGCGGTGGTGCACACGACCTCGCGTGCACCACTCACTGTCCGCCGCCGCCGTGAACCGGATCTGGACGAACATGAACGTCTCATGGGAATGCCAAGCCTGTGACCTGGGAAGACTCGGCATGCTGCACCGGGGAGCCCTCTGACTCACATGAAACTCACATCGCCTTACGTCGAGTCGGCGCCGCCGTTCTCACCATCCCGGCCGTGCCCGCCTCCCGAACAGCAGCCCCCGAGGCTCAGGAGGCGGTGGAGTGCCGGGCCGCAGGGGCCAGGCGAGGAGCATGCCGGCGACGAAGCCGACGAGGTGGGCCGCGTACGCCACCGTGCCGACCTCGGAGACACCGTCGCCGGACGAGTACACGGCCTGCAGCACGAACCAGGAGCCCAGCACCAGCCAGGCGGGCAGTCTCAGCGGCAGGAAGAGCAGGAGCGGTACGAGGATCCAGACCCTGGCCTTCGGGTAGAGGACGAGATACGCGCCGAGGACGCCGGCGATCGCCCCGGACGCGCCGATCAGGGGCTCCCCGGAGTCGGCGTTGAGGAACGCGTAGCCGTACGACGCCGCGTACCCGCACGCCCCGTAGAACAGCGCGAACCGTACGTGCCCCAGCCGGTCCTCGATGTTGTTGCCGAAGATCAGCAGGAACAGCATGTTCCCCAGCAGGTGCAGCCAGCCGCCGTGCAGGAACAGCGCGGTGAGGACGGACAGCGCGGGCGACTTGTCGTAGCCCGGCGGGCCCAGCGCGCAGCCGCCCGACGGGGCGAGTTCGCCGGTGGGCACCAGCCGCGGCAGCTGATGGCGGATCAACTCCTGGGGTATCGCCGCGTACTGCTCCAGGAACGCCTGTGTGTGGCACAGCCGGACCGCCGCGCTGTCGCCCGGCACGGAGCCGGCGAGTCCCGGCATGAAGACGAAGACGAAGACGTTCGCGGCGATGAGTGCGTAGGTCACGTAGGGCGTGCGGCGCACGGGGTTCACGTCATGGACGGGGATGACCACACCGGACTTGTGCCCGCGATACGGGGCCGGAATCAGGCAGGTCGGTGGCCGGTGAACGTACGGGGCGGGTGGTGCGTATGACTTCTCAACCGCGGATCTACGTATCTACGTGAGGAACAGGCGATGAACGACCGAGTTGCCCCGGCGATGCACGCCACCCCGGATGGTGAGGCCGAGATCTCGTTGGTGGTGCGGCTGCCCTGGGAGGACGTGGCCGCGCTCGGCCAGGAGGCGGGGCGGCTGGCCGCGCGGATGCAGCGGCCGGTGACCCTGGACGAGGCCGTGAGCCATCGGTTGCGGTCGGCGCGGCCGGCGGCGGCCCACGCGAAGCCGACCGCCGCGCCTACGACGCCGCCCGCGGTGACGTCCGCGATGCCGTCGGCCGCGTCGGTGTCCTCGCTGCCGTCGCGGCCGCCGACGGAGCAGGCTCGGCAGGCCATCGATCGGATCACCGGTACGTCAGCCGTTTAGCGGGGGTCGCCGTGGGGGTGCTGTGCGTTGCCGGGTGCGGGTGCGTCGTGGCTGGTCGCGCAGTTCCCCGCGCCCCTGGAGGCCGCGCCCCTGGGTTCACAGGCGCCCGATTCATGCGGCGCCCGACCTCACCGCCGCCGTCGCCTTTCTCGCCGCGACCAGGATCGGGTCCCAGACCGGGGAGAAGGGTGGGGCGTAGCCGAGGTCCAGGGCCGTCATCTGTTCCACCGTCATGCCCGCGGTGAGGGCCACCGCCGCGATGTCGACGCGCTTGCCCGCGCCCTCCCGGCCGACGATCTGGACACCGAGGAGGCGGCCGGTGCGGCGTTCGGCGAGCATCTTCACGGTCATGGGGGCGGCGCCGGGGTAGTAGCCCGCGCGGCTCGTGGACTCGACGGTGACGGTGACGTACTGCAGGCCGGCCCGGTCGGCGTCCTTCTCGCGCAGGCCGGTGCGGGCGATCTCCAGGTTGCAGACCTTGCTGACGGCGGTGCCGACGACACCGGGGAACGTGGCGTAGCCGCCGCCGACGTTGGCGCCGATGATCTGGCCGTGCTTGTTGGCGTGGGTGCCGAGCGGGATGTGCCGCTCGCGGCCCGTGACCAGGTCGAGGACCTCGACGCAGTCGCCGCCGGCCCAGATGTTCGCGTGACCCCGGACGCGCATCGCGAGATCGGTGAGCAGGCCGCCGTGGTCGCCCACGGGCAGCCCCGCCGCGCGCGCCAGCTCCGTCTCCGGGCGGACGCCGATGCCCAGCACCACCACGTCCGCCGGGTACTCGGCGTTGTCGGTGGCGACCGCGCGGACGCGGCCGTCGTCGCCGGTGCGCAGGGCGGTGACCTCGGCGTCGTCGACCATGGTGATGCCCATGCCCTCCATGGCCTTGTGCACCAGCCGGCCCATGTCCGGGTCCAGCGTGGACATCGGCTCCTTGCCGCGGTTGACGACCGTGACCTCGTACCCCCGGTTGATGAGCGCCTCGGCCATCTCCACGCCGATGTATCCCGCGCCGACGACCACCGCGCGGCGGCCTCGCGTCGCGGTCAGCGTGTCCAGCAGGGCCTGGCCGTCGTCCAGGGTCTGCACACCGTGCACCCCGGCCGCGTCGACGCCGGGCAGGTCGGGGCGGATCGGGCGGGCGCCGGTCGCGATGACCAGCTTGTCGTACGCGGTCCAGGACTCGGTGCCCGCGTCGAGGTCCCGCGCACGGACGCGGGAGCCCTCGACGTCGATCTCCACGACCTCCGTACGCATCCGGAGGTCGATGTCCCGGGCCCGGTGCTCCTCCGGCGAGCGGGCGATGAGGTGGTCCCGCTCGGGGACGTCGCCGCCCACCCAGTAGGGGATGCCGCACGCCGAGAAGGAGGTGAAGTGGCCCCGTTCGAACGCCACGATCTCCAGGGCGTCGGGGCCCTTCAGCCGACGGGCCTGCGACGCGGCGGACATGCCCGCCGCGTCGCCCCCGACGATCACCAGGCGTTCCCTCGAACGTTCTTCAGCGCGGCTCGTGTTCATGGGAACACGCTACGGGGGCCCGTCACCCGGGTCCGCGTCACTCCCGCTCCTGCCGTCACTCCCGCCCCTGCTCCTCCTGCTCCTTCTCGTCCGGCGCGGAGGCCGGGAGCGAAGCGGCGGCTCCCGCCGTCGCCGGCGCGGGCCGGCGGGTGCGGGTGAGGCGGTACCAGACGAGCAGCACGAGCGCCGTCGCCACGGCGAAGGGGAGGACCGCGGCGAGCGCCAGGCCCAGCCAGCGGAAGACGGCGACGAACGCGCCCCAGCCGCCCGCCAGCGCGTCCATGAAGCCGGGGTCGTCGTCCTCGGCGGCCTTCTTCACCGCGGTCTCGGAGAGGGACAGCGTGATGGTGGCCAGGCTGGTGCGGTCCTTCAGGGACTTCTGCTGGGCGAGCAGGGACTCCAGGTCGGCCTGACGCGTGCTCAGCTCGCCCTCCAGGGTGACCACGTCGCCGAGCTTGGTCGCCCGGTCCATCAGCTCGCGGATGCGGGCCACACTCGCCTGCTGCGTCTTGATACGGCTCTCCACGTCGACGACCTGGTCCGTGACGTCCTCGGCCTTCGTCTTCCGCTCGATCAGCTTGCCGGTGCCCTCCAGCTCGGTGAGGACCTCCTCGTACTTCTCGGCGGGCACCCGCAGGACGACCCGGGTGCGCTCGCGGTCCTGGCCGTCCCGGGTCGTGGACTCGCTGCCGACGAACCCGCCCGCGCCCGCGACGGCGGTGCGGGCCTCGTCCAGGGCCTTCGGCACATCCTTGACCCGCACGGTCAGGGTGGCCGTGCGGATGATGTGGCTCGGGCTGATGCTCGGCGGCGCGTCGGAGCCCTTGCCCTTGCCGGTGTAGCCGCTGTTGCCGCTCTCGTCGGCGAGGGCGCCCTCCTGCTGGGCCTTGCTGTCGCCGGCTCGGTCCCCGTCCGCGGCGCTCTTGGCCGAGTCGGTTGACGCGTCGCCGGCGCCGCAGCCCGTGACGGCCAGGGCGGCGGCGAGGAACAGGGCGGCCAGGGCCCCTGCGCGCCGCCGGGAACGTCGTACACGTGTTTCGGCCATTGCGGTGTCCCCCCGAGGGTCGAGAACTGCCTGTCTGCCTTGTTGACGGTCCTTTGACGCCGGAGCGGGCCGGAACGTTGGGCGGGGGCGGTCGCGAAGCGGTCACGGTCGGGACTCGGCGGGGCCACGGCGGCGGGGCCACGGCGGGCGGGACCGGCGCCATGACTGTGAGTGACGTCTGAGAGGCTGGAACCATGAGCGGATCACCTACGGACGTCGGGCGCGACGCCGGGCATGTCGTCGTCATCGGGGCCGGTATCGCGGGACTCGCCGCAGCGCACGGGCTGCTGGACCGGGGCGCGAGAGTGACCGTCCTGGAGGCCTCGGAGCGGGTCGGCGGCAAGCTGTTGCCGGGCGAGATCGCGGGTGTCCGCGTCGACCTCGGCGCCGAGTCGATCCTGGCCCGCCGGCCCGAGGCGGTCGACCTCGCCCGGCAGGTCGGCCTCGCCGACCGGCTCCAGCCGCCCGCCACCGCCACCGCCTCCCTCTGGACCCGGGGCGCCCTGCGCCCCATGCCCAAGGGCCACGTCATGGGTGTCCCCGGCACCGCGTCCGCCCTCGCCGGGGTCCTGTCCGACGAAGGGCTGGCCCGTATCGAGCGCGACGCCGACCTGCCGCGCACCGCGATCGGCGACGACGTGGCGGTGGGGGAGTACGTGGCCGCCCGCCTCGGCCGCGAGGTCGTCGACCGCCTGGTGGAGCCGCTGCTCGGCGGGGTCTACGCCGGCGACGCGTACCGCATCTCGATGCGCTCGGCCGTCCCGCAGCTCTTCGAGGTCGCGCGGACCCACACCTCCCTCACCGAGGCCGTCCGGGGCATCCAGGAGCGGGCGGCCGCCGCCGGACAGACCGGGCCGGTCTTTATGGGCATCGAGGGCGGTGTGGGGCGACTGCCGCTCGCCGTCGCCGAGTCGGTGCGGGCACGCGGCGCCGAGATCCTCACCCGCACCCCCGTCACGGAACTGCGCCGTCAGGCGGCGGGCGGCTGGCGCGTCGTCACCGGCGGCGCGGCCGACGCGGGGAGCGCCGAGGACGGCGACACCCGGGTCCTGCACGCCGACGCCGTCGTCGTGGCCGTCCCCGCCCCGGTCGCCGCCGGCCTGCTGCGGGCCGAGGCGCCCGAGGCCGCCACCGAGCTGGCGGCCGTCGAGTACGCCTCGATGGCCCTGGTCACCCTCGCCTACCGCCGCGCCGACGTCACCCTCCCCGACGGCAGCGGCTTCCTGGTGCCGCCGGTCGACGGCCGCACCATCAAGGCGTCCACCTTCGCCTCCCAGAAGTGGGGCTGGATCGCCGACGAGAACCCGGACCTGCTGGTCCTGCGCACGTCGGTCGGCCGGTACGGCGAGACGGCGATCCTGGAGCACGACGACGCCCACCTGGTGGAGGTGTCGAGAACCGACCTGCGCGAGGCCGTCGGTCTGTCCGCCGCCCCCCTGGAAACCCGCGTCACCCGCTGGGACGACGGCCTGCCGCAGTACCCGGTCGGCCACCACGCGCGCGTGGCCCGCCTCCGCGAGCACCTCGGCAAGTTGCCGGGCCTCGCGGTCTGCGGCGCGGCCTACGACGGCGTCGGCATCCCGGCATGCGTCGCGAGCGCCGCCGCCGCGGTCGACCAGATCCACGGTGACCTGCGCGCGGTGCGGCATCTCACCGCCCACCCGGTGCAGAGCCTGCACGGCGGAGCGGGAGAATGAGAGCCATGAGCGACGACGCCCCCACCACCGAGTCCGGCCGGATCCCGAACAAGGGCAAGCTGGCCAAGGACCTCAACGAGGTCATCCGTTACACGCTGTGGTCCGTCTTCCGGCTGAAGGACGTACTGCCGGAGGACCGCGCCGGTTACGCCGACGAGGTCCAGGAGCTGTTCGACCAGCTCGCCGCCAAGGACGTGACCATCCGCGGTACGTACGACGTGTCGGGCCTGCGCGCCGACGCCGACGTCATGATCTGGTGGCACGCCGAGACCAGCGACCAGCTCCAGGAGGCGTACAACCTCTTCCGCCGCACCCGGCTGGGCCGCGCGCTCACCCCGGTGTGGTCGAACATGGCGCTGCACCGCCCCGCCGAGTTCAACCGCTCGCACATCCCGGCGTTCCTCGCCGACGAGACGCCCCGTGACTACGTCAGCGTCTACCCCTTCGTGCGCTCCTACGACTGGTACCTGCTGCCCGACGAGGACCGCCGCCGGATGCTCGCCGACCACGGCAAGATGGCCCGCGGCTACCCGGACGTCCGGGCCAACACGGTCGCCTCCTTCTCGCTCGGCGACTACGAGTGGATCCTCGCCTTCGAGGCCGACGAGCTGTACCGCATCGTCGACCTCATGCGGCACCTGCGTGCCTCGGAGGCCCGCATGCACGTCCGCGAGGAGGTCCCGTTCTACACGGGCCGCCGCAAGTCGGTGGCCGAGCTGGTGGCAGGCCTGGCGTAAGCGCCCCCGAAGGGGCGCGGGGAACTGCGCGATCAACCGAGACGGGCCGCAGCCGCCTGACTGCGGGACCCGGCAGGACCTGATCGCGCAGTGCTGGGCCTCGGCTCCGGACGCGGCGCGCACGCGGCCCGCCGCTCCGGCACCCGCCCCTCCAACAGGTACGCCTCCAGGTACCCGTTGACGCACCTGTTCGTCCCACCCGCCACCCCGTGGTTCCCCGCGTCCCGCTCGGTCACCAGGACCGCCCCCCAGAGCCGCCGGTGCAGCTCGATCGCCCCGTCGTAGGGCGCCGCCGCGTCCCGCTCGGCCGCCAGGATCAGCGTCGGCGGCAGCTCACCGGGCCCGGTCCGCACATCGAGCGGCCGTTGCCGTGGGCCGCTCCAGTAGGCGCAGGGCAGGTTCGTCCACACGTTGTCCCACGTCTCGAAGGGCGCGGTCCGCGCGAGCCGGGTGTTGTCGCGGTCCCAGTCCTTCCACCGCGTCGGCCAGGGCGCGTCGTTGCACTCGACGGCCGTGTAGACGGCTTTGGCGTTCTCCTGCTCGACGGCGGCCTCCGGGGACGGGCCGGCGATCCGGACCAGCGGCTTCGGGTCGCCCTTCAGATACGCGGAGAGCGCCAGGGCGCGCTGCGGCCAGTGGTCGTCGTAGTAGGCGGCCTGGAGGAACGCGCCCTGCAACTGGCCCGGGCCCACCGTGCCGCCGGCGGGTCGGGCGGCCAGCCGCGCCGCCGCCCGCTCGTAGCTCCGCAGCACCTTGTCCGGGGTGTCGCCCAGCCCGTAGACCCGGTGGTGCCGGGCGGCCCAGGCCCGGAAGTCCGCCCAGCGCCCCTCGAACGCGGCGGACTGGTCGAGGTTGTTGCGGTACCAGATCTGCTCGGGCGCCGGGTTCACGACCGAGTCGAAGACCATCCGGCGTACGTGCGAGGGGAACAGGGCGGCGTACAGCGCCCCGATGTACGTCCCGTACGACGCCCCCATGAACGTCAGCCGTGGTTCGCCGAGCGCGGCCCGCAGAACGTCCAGGTCACGGGCGTTGTTGAGGGAGTGGTAGTGCCGCAGCGCGCTCCCGCCCCGCCGCGCGCAGTCCCGCGCGTAGGCCTTGGCGCGCGCGACGCGTTCCTTCTTGTACGACTCCGAGGGGTGCGTCGGCGCCGGGGCGGGCCCCCGGTGCAGTCGCTTCGGGTCCTGGCAGGACAGCGGCGCCGAGCGGCCGACCCCGCGCGGGGCGTAGCCGACGAGGTCGTAGGCGGCGCCGATGCGCTTCCAGTCCGGGAGGTAGCCGACGAGCGGGAAGTACATCCCGGAGGCGCCGGGACCGCCCGGGTTGAACACGAGCGCGCCCTGCCGGGCGACCTTCCTCCCCTTGGCGTCCTTGCCCTTGGCCTCGACGCGGCTGACGGTCAGTGAGATCTGCAGGCCGTAGGGCCGTGCGTAGTCGAGCGGCACCTTGACCGTTCCGCACCGCACCCCGTCCGGCAGCCCCTCCGCCACCGGGCACTTCCCGAACCGGATGCCCTCGTCGGCGGCCCGCTCGGCCGCGACGGCGACCGACTCCGCCGCCGTCCGGCTCATGTCCCCCTCGGCGGGCGCGGCACCGAGGCCACTCAGCACCACCGCCCCGACGGTCCCATAGAGAACGGCAGCCCGCATGGCGAATCCCTCCGAAGCACGACAGCGACAAAGGGATGTTTGGCGTTAAATAGGGCGAATGTAAAGGACTGTCGGGGAGTGTCGCCGTCGCTATCGCTGCTCGAACGCCGCCCGCAGCTCCGGAGACCCCACCGCCCCGACGCCCCAGACGGCCACGGAGACGAGGTCCGCCAGGTCGCCGCCGCCCCGGCCCGCGACGGTCCGCAGCACCCGCATCCCCTCCGGCGTCGCCCAGCGCGTACCCGGCTGCCGCTCGACCCGTGCGATGACCAGACAGCTGAGCGTCAGCACCAGCGGCAACGCGAACCACAGCGCGACCAGCACCCGGTGCTCGTCGAACCCCTGCGAGGGCAGCATCAACGCCAGCGCCCCGAGCCCGCAGACGCCCAGCGCGGCGCCCCGTACCTGGGTGACCGCGTCGGCCATGCCCGTGCGCGCGGCGTCGGGCACGGCCAGCCCCGCCGCGACGAGCCGGTCGGAGAGGCGGCGTACGGAGTCGGCGGTCGCGGCGGTCCGTCGTACGGGCGCTATCCGGGACTGTCCGCCGGGGCCTATCGCGCCGATCACGGAGCGCTCGATGTCGTCCCGTCCGTCCGGGTCCACCACCGTCACCCAGCCGGTGTGCGCGAGCAGGAGTCTGCGGTGGCCGGCCATGGAGACCAGGGTGAGGTCGGCGACGCGTGCCGGGCCGCCGGACAGGAACGCGGCCTCGTACAGCGTGAGCCGGTGGCAGTGGTGGGCGTGGTCGGCGTGGACGTCGGAGTCGGCCGCCGCCGCACGCAGCGAGGTGAGACAGAGGCGGGCACAGGACACGCCGGCGGCGGCCCAGGCCAGCAGGAGGAAGAGGACCCAGAGCATGGCGCGTTTCTATGCGCCGGCCCCGGGCCGCACCGTGCGATGTCCGTATTCCGCGGGGAAGGTGGCCGCTCTCTTCCGTTTGTTCGCCGTCGCGGTCCGCAATTGCCAGGACCCGGCGGGCGCGGGCGGGCGAGGGCCGGGCGGACGCGGGCGGGCGCGGGCGTAGGGGCCGGCCGGGGTCCGGCCCGCTCAGCCGTCGTCCACCGGGCCGTTGGCGGCCGGCGGCAGGGTGTAGGTCGGTGACGGGTCCGGCCGTGATGGGACGGGTGAGGGGGTCACCGGGACGGGGGACCCGGGGTCGTTCAACGGGGTCGGCGGTGCGGGGGAGTTGGTGAGGTGCGGGGCGCTCGCGGAGGCGGCGTCGCGGGCGATCGCGTCGTAGTCGACGAGCCCGGTGGCCTCCAGCACCTTGATGTGGTCCAGGACGGTGGTGTTGGCGTCCTCGGCGAGGTCACGGACCAGCGAGTTGCGGGTGGTGGCCCGGACCTGGGCGACGACGGAGAAGACCTTGCCGTGCGCGAGGCGCGCGATGTTGGCGAACTCGCGGTCGTAGGTCTCGCCCTGCGCCGCCGTCAGCGTGTCCAGCCACGCCTTCTGCTGGTCGCTCGGCTGGTTGGGCAGCGGCAGGGCGAGGCGCGCGGCGACATCGCGGACCCGCGCGTCGAGGAAGGTGTGCCCCTCGACGAGATGCTCCCCGGCGGTGCGTACGGCCAGGGTGGTGCCCTTGGTCTGTGCCTGCTGTCCGGCCGGCAGTTCCCACAGCCCCGCCAGCCTGACCTTGGTGACGAAGTCCCGGTCCAGGGCGGACAGCGGGCCGTACTGCGTCGTCACGGTGGACGCGTTGAGTACGCTCACGCCGGTGCCGGAGCGGTCCGCGTAGGACCAGATCGGGAAGAGCAACGCGACGAGCGTCGCAGTCAGTCCGGCGACGATGAGTCCTGTGCCACTGAACAGTCCCCCTCTGCCGTTGGTGGTTCGCATGGTGCCTCCTGCTTGCGGCACCGCACGCTAGTGCGCAACGGGTGCTGATTGGCCTACACACCGGCATGTTACTGCCCGGTCTACGCCAACTGCCGTATGAGGAGGAACGGTTGCGGAGGGGACAAAGCGCGTCGGATGGGCTACGCGCGGGGGTAGACGAATCGCGCCAAAGCAGGGCGCACGGGGCGGTGGACCCCTGCGGGGGGCACGGGTCTGTTAATCGCAGCACATCCCCGGGTGAACACCCCGGCTCACCGGCGTAGCAGCACCCTGCGGGTCGCGCGGGCCAGCCGGGCCGCCGGCCGCTGGGAGAGCGGCGCGGGGCCCGAGCGCTCCAGCCACCAGCGCCGCACCTCGCGCAGGACGTCCGTGTCGTCCGGGCGGCCCGTGAGCATCACGTGCTCGGCGAAGGAGAGGGCGTCCCGCCGGTAGCCGTCGGTCATCGGGTGACCCTGCGCGTACGCGATGAAGGTCGGCCGGTACGACGATCCGAGGATCTCCGGGAGCTCCGGCGCCACCTTCGCCACCACGTCCGCGCGCTTGGCGGCGAGGGCCCGCGCCTGGACGCCCAGTCGCACCCGGTCGAACCCCTCGGGCACCGGGGTCCCCGCGACCAGCGCGGACAGCAGCGCCGCCTGCGCGAGCCCGAGCCGCTGCCGGGCGACGGGCTCGGCCTCCTCGTCGGCCACGGACCCGCCCGCGGGTGCCTTCCGCTCGGGGCCCCGCACCTCGGCCTTCTCCAGCACTCCCCGGATCGCCACCAGCTCCCGCTCCAGCTCGCCCGGCTCGGGGAAGTTGTCGTCGCGCTCCAGGAGCACTCCCGGCGGGGCGACCCGGGAGGCGAGGTCGGCGAGGACGTCGAGGACCTGCTGCGGGACGGGGTGGGCGTGGCTGTCGTGCCAGACCCCGTCGCGCTCGAAGCCGCCCGCGACATGGACGTACGCGATGGCCTCGACCGGCAGCTCGTCGAGCGCCTTCGCGGGGTCCTCGCCCCGGTTGACGTGGTTGGTGTGCAGGTTCGCCACGTCGATGAGGAGCCGGACGCCGGTGCGGTCGACGAGGTCGTACAGGAACTGCCCCTCGGTCATGTCCTCGCCCGGCCAGTTGATGAGCGCCGCGATGTTCTCCAGCGCGAGCGGCACCGGCAGGGCGTCCTGGGCGATCCGGACGTTCTCGCACAGCACGTCGAGGGCGTCCCGGGTGCGCGGCACCGGCAGCAGATGGCCGGCCTCCAGCAGCGGCGACGCCGTGAGGGCGCCGCCCGCCCGGACGAAGGCGATGTGCTCGGTGACGAGGGGGGCGCCCAGTGCCTCCGCGCGCTCCGCCAGGGAGCGCAGGCGCTGCTCGTCGGGGCGGTCGGCACCACCGAGACCGAGGGAGACGCCGTGCGGCACGACCGTGACACCCCGCTCGCGCAGGCGCAGCAACGATTCCGCGATGTGGCCGGGACAGACGTTCTCGGCGACGACCTCGACCCAGTCGACACCGCCGTCCGTACCGGCCATGCGCTCCACGGCGTCGGCGATCTCCGGCCGCCAGCCGATCCCCGTCCCCAACTGTGCGATCTGCTCCATCGTCCCCGTCCCCTCCTCGGTCACGTCGGCCACGGCTTCACCAGGACCCTGTGTGTCTCCTTACGGCGGACCTGTGTTCCGGCGTGAGGGAGTCATGGCCCCGACAGCCGGGGCCGAACCCCGTGGAGGGGACCTTCAGAGCAACATTTGAGCTTTCTACTGGACCTGCGGCAGACCCTGGTCCTTGTTGATCTCCTCCGGGTCCGGACGACCGGTCGGGACCGGCCCGTTGTCGAAGGGCGACGGCTTCGACTGCACGTCCGGGTTGGTCGACGGCACCGCCGGGGGCGCGGCGGGCGGCAGCTGGCCCGGGACGGGCGGCGGCGGGCCGGTCGGGCTGGCCGTACCGCTGACCGAGTTGTCGGCGATCGTCGCGAAGTCGACCTCGCCGGTCTTCTCCAGGATCGTGATGTGGTCCAGCACGGTCTGGTTGGCGTCGGAGGCCAGCTGGCGGATCAGCGTGTTGCGGGTGGAGTTCCGCACGGTGGCGATCGCCGGGAAGATCTTGCCGTGGGCGGCCCGCAGCAGGTTCGCCCACGTCTTGTTGTACTCGGCCTCGGTCTTGGAGGCGGTCATCTGGTCCAGCCAGCCCTGCTGTTCCGCCGTCGGCTGGTTCGGCAGCTCGACGCCCAGCTTCGCGGCGATGACCCGGGACCGCTTGTCGAGGTCGGTGTGGCCCACGATCAGGTGGTCGGCGGCCTCTCTGACGGACTGGCTGCCGCTGCGCTCCAGTGCCTGCTGCCCGGCGGGCAGCTCCCACAGACCCGCCAGCCGCACGCGGACGAGCAGGTCGCGGTCGGCGGGGGTGAGCGGCCCCCACTGTGTGGTCACCGTGTCACCGGTGAGCGCGGCCGCGGCTGTCGCGTTGCGGTTGGGGTACGAGTAGAAGATGGGGTAGGCGACCGCGGTGAGTGTGCCGGCGATCGCCAGGGCGACGAGCACAGAGCCCTTGGAGCGTCGCAAATGAGCCTCCCGGAGGAAACCAACTGATCGTTGGGGACTGAACTGTTGCTTGGGGCGCGGAGGGTGACCGCGGGGGTACCGCTGTGACTGTCCGACACCGGGCCGCCGCCCGGGGGCGGGGCCGGGGCGGCGTCAGATCGTGCCGTTGGCGATGGCGTCGAAGTCGACCTGGCCGGTCTTCTCCAGCATCGTGATGTGGTCGAGCACGGTCTGGTTGGTGTCCGAGGCCAGCTGGCGCACCAGGGTGTTCTCGGTCATGTTCCGCACCTGACCGATGGCCGGGAAGATCTTGCCGTGCGCGGAGCGCAGCAGGTTGGCCCAGACCCGGTCGAACTGCTCGTCGGTCGCGTTGTCCATCTGCGCGAGGAAGCCCTGCTGCTGCTCGTTCGGTACGTTGGGCAGCTCGACGCCCATCTGGGAGGCCACGGCCCGCACCCGCTCGTCGAGGTCCTTGTGACCCACGATCAGGTGGTCCGCCGCCTCCCTGACCTCGGGGCTCTTCGACCGCGCCATGGCCTTCTCGGCGGCGGGCAGTTCCCACAGCCCCGCCAGCCGGACACGGATGATCAGGTCCCGGTCGGCGGCCGTCAGCGGCCCCCACTGAGTGTTCACCGAACTGGAGGCCATGTTGGCCTGGGCGGTGCCCGAACGGTCTTCGTAGGACCACATCGGGAACGACAGCGCGCCGACGGTCACGACGAGAGCCAGGCTGGCGTAGACCGAGCCGTTGAGACGAGGCAAAGTGATCCTCCCGGATGATGCCAACTGGTCGTTGGAGCAGTTGCTTGGCCAGTACCGGGAAGTACGTGTGGGGGGCCGGTGTTGTTCAACGACCTTTGAACCGGCTGAGTGCGGCCGGGCAGACGGACATGTTCGACCGGGCAGAGCGGAACTTGGCGCCGCTGGGCAGCGCGAACGGGTCGGCAGGTGCGGGCGGGGAGGGTGGCATAGGCGTCTCCGCGTCTCCGCGTCTCCGCGTCACCGGCGGACGCGGGCCGCGCCGGCGAGGGCGTCGGCCAGCAACCGGGCCTGTGGCTCCCGAGTTTGGCCCGCCGCAGCGTGCGGTAGGCCTCCTCGCGCAGCCACTCCACCTGGTCGGGCGTCAGCGCGCTGTCCGGGTCGGCGGCCTCGGTCTCGCCGTCGGACCGCCCGCACAGGCCGTCGAGCCACCGGCGAACGGCGGTGCCGCCGCCGTCGGCGAGGTTCGCGGCGAAGACCCCGACGAACGTGGAGAGCACGCCTTGCACCCTCGCGAGGGCGAAGGGGGTCAGCATCACGACGACCTCGGTGCCGCCGGCCCCCATCAGGCTCTCCTTCGACCCGCCGCCGTCACCGGCCGCCTCCTCCAGTGTTCTGGCGGGGTCGCGGAAATAGGCCCGGCTGTTCATTCCGAACAGAACCATTTCCTCGGGCGCGACTTCGGAGACCACGATGCGGGTCACCTCGCGCACGACATCCTCATCCACGGCGTACAACCGATCGCCCATGGCCGCCCCTCTCGTCCGGGAATACGGGTCAGCTGATCTGGCGTACGTAACTCACGCCGTCCAGCATGAGCATTTCGAATGCGTATCCGTACTCGTTGCCGATGTCGGATTTCTCGATGTACCAACTGTCGTAGGTGATCGGTCCGCCGGGAACATGGAGGGTCATGCGCCCATGAGTTCGTCGGGCACCTGTCCGGCGAGGGTCTCTTCGGGCTCGGCCGGGTCCTCGCTCTCCGCGGGATTCTCCGGGTCCTCGCTCTCGGGCGGGCCGGGGTGGAAATCTTCGGTTTCGCTGATGGTCGGCCGCTGACCGTCGCTTTCGGATTCCTCGGACGAACCGTCGCCGCCGCACCCCGTCAGGAATGCCAAGAGCAGTGCCGCTACGAAGATCACGATGCGGAATGGCTCAAGAACGCAGCGCGCGATGGTCCGCGACCACCGTGCAGGAGCCCGGGGCGACTTCGGTGAAGCCGGCGTCGCGTACGACGGGGAGGGCGGTGGTGGTGAGCGTCTGCCACCGGGCGGGGGGCGCGGTGCGGACGGCGAGGGGGAAGCCCGCGTCGCGCCAGGCGGTGCGGGCTTCGTCGTCCAGGTCCCACCAGGCGAGCTGGGCGCCGTGGCCCGCCTGGGCCATCGCCTTGCCCGCCGACATCTCCACCTCGGGGTTCAGCCACAGGATGGGGGCCGCGGGCTCGGGGTCGGCCGGCGGCTCCGGGTCGTCGAGGTCCGTGCCGGAGACCTGGAGGCGGGCCAGGTCCTTGGGCCAGCCGTCGAGCGGGACCGGCGGGAAGACGCGCACCTCGGCCGACTTGCCCGTCACCGTGATCCCCGGCAGCGCCTCCGCCCGCCGCCACTCCGCGCCGCGCGCCCGCCGGACCACCTTCCGGATCCGGGCGTCCTGCCAGCTCCGCACGGCCTCGGCCCACTCCCCGTCGCCCAGCGACCGCGCGTCGCTCAGCATCACCAGCACCGCCCGCGCCGCCGTCTCCAGCGCGTCCGTGCGCGCCGGGGGTGAGGCCTTCTCGATGTGCGCGACCAGGGGCAGCACAAACTGCGGCGCCTCGTCGCGGGAGGTCCGCTCGTCCCGGAAGGGGCTGTCCTGAGTGGGATCACCGGTGGTCACCCGCCCAGTCTGCCAGGCGCGAGAGACGTTCCCGGCCCCCTGCTCGCTCGCCTGTACGAGGATGGGGGCATGGAGCGTGAGTTACTGCTGAGACTGGAGGGCGTCGGCCGACGGTACGGCCTCCGCGGCGACCCGGTGCTGCGCGACGTCGACCTGGAGATCACCACCGGCACGCTGATCCGGGTGGAGGGCGCCAACGGCACCGGCAAGTCGACGCTGCTCCGCGTCCTCGCCGGGCTCGACGCGCCCACGGAGGGCCGGGTGACGGGACGCCCGCGTACGGCGTACGTCCCCGAGCGCTTCCCCGCCGCGCTGCCGTTCACCGCCGTCGAGTACCTCACCCACCTCGGTGCCGTGCAGGGCCTGCGCCGCCCGGCAGCCGCCCGCGCCGCCGCCGACTGGCTGGAGCGTTTCGGGGCCGCCGAGTACGCCCGTACGCCGATGGCGGAGCTCTCCAAGGGCAGCACCCAGAAGGTCGCCGTGGCCCAGGCGCTGCTCGCCGAACCGGAGTTGCTCGTCCTCGACGAGGCGTGGACCGGCCTGGACGCCGACGCGCGCGAGGAGTTGGAGCGGGTCGTGCGGGAGCGGACCGCCGCGGGCGCCGCCGTGGTCTTCGTCGACCATGACCCGCGCCGGCTCGACGGGGCTCCCGACGCGACGTACGCGGTGGTCGGCGGTGCGCTCGACCTCCGGTCGGGGGAGGGGAACCGACACGCCGGGCAGGGGGACGCCTCGGCGGGAGCCGCCGTCGTGATCGAGGGGCGGGGCGTGCCGGGGGCCCAAGTACCTTCCGCTGTAAGTGACTTGATGTCGGCGGTAGAGGATTCCGGGGCCGGTTCCCAGCTCTTCACGGTCCCGGCGGCCCGCTCCGACGCGCTGCTCAGGGCGTTGCTGGGGGCCCGCCCGCCCTGGCACGTGGTGCGCGTGACCCCGGTGCCCGAACAGGCCGACGTGCCGGCAGCCGCCGCCCCGGGAGACCCGGATGACGAACCGACGACGGAACTCGAAGTGGAAAGCTCCCGATGACCGCCCTCCTCCGCTACCAGGCCGCTCTCCTCGTCCGCTCCCAGCGCTGGCTGCCGCCCGTCATTCTGTACGCGGCGTTCCTCGCCGTCGGAGTGCAGAGCGGACAGCCGGTGCTCGACTCGCTCGGCTACACGGCCGCCGCGCTGCTGCCCGTCTCCGCGTGGCTGATGCGGATCTGTGTCACCAACGAGCCGCCCGCTGCCTGCAGTTGTACGGGCGCGGCGGCCGGTCCCGGCCGTGCGCACCTGGCCTGTGTCCTGGTCGCGTTTGCGGCGGCCGCGCTCCTCGGGACGGCGGCCACGGTCCTCGTCACGTTCATCAGCGCCCCCACGAGCACCGACCACCAGACACGTGTCGAGGCGCTCCCGGCGGGCGGCGCGGGTCTGCTGGCCGCCCTCGTCTGCGCCCTGCTCGGCACGGCCGTCGGCGCGCTCACCAACTGGCCGCTGCTGCGGTCGCCGGGCCGGGCCGTCCCCGCGCTCCTGCTCGGCGCGCTGCTGGCCCTGGTGGTGGCGGGCTCCCCCGCGAGGGCGGCGGTCACGGCCCTCGTCGACGGCTCGCGGCACGCGACCATCCCGGTCCCCGTCCTGCCCCTGCTCGCGGCCGGGCTCCTCACGGCGGCCGCGACCGCCGTCGCCTGCGCCCTGACCAGGCGCCGCTCAGCCTGAACAGGCGATCCGCTCGGCCTCCCGCCACTCGCACACCGGGCACAGGGTGATCCCTTTGTGGGACTCCGGGTACTCGGTGGGCTGCCGACACAGGACGCACTCGGCGAAGGGCGGACCGCCGGCGGTCTCCGTCGACAGGGCCTGAGCCGGATCAGGTGTCGCGGTCGTGCCCTCCCTGCCGCCGCAGTAGTCGTCGTCGCTCATACCTCCAGCGTAGAGCGGCCGCGCGCGGACCTGCTCAGGGCGCCGCCACGGCCTTCGCAGCCGTCGTGCCGACCAGCTCCGACACCTTCACGAACCGGAAACCGCGCTCCCGCAGCGCCGGCACGATCTTCCGCACGGCCCGCTCCGTGACCGGCGCGGCACTCCGTGTGCAGTGCATGACCACGACGGACCCCGGCCGCACCCCGTCCAGCACCTCCCGCACCACGTCGTCCGCGTCCGTCGCGAACGCGTCGCCGCTCGTCACGTCCCACTGCACCGCCGTCACCCCGGACGCGCTGAGCCTGCGCAGCGCACGGCTGTCGTAGCAGCCGCCGGGGAACCGGAAGTACGGCATCGGGTTCCGGACGCCCGCCTCCCGGAACACGCGGTACGCCCGCTCCAGATCCGCCCGCATGCGCGCGGGGGCCATGGTCGGCAGGCCGTGGCAGTTCTCGGTGAAGGCGTGATGGCTGTACGAGTGGTTCGCGACCTCGAACAGGGGGTCCCGTCCGATGGACCGCGCCTGGATCGGGTACTCCTCGACCCATCGCCCCGTCATGAACAGCGTGGCCGGAACCTTCAGCTGCCGCAGCGCGGCGATCAGCTCCGGATTGTCGAACCGTTCGCCCGCGGCGGCCCGCTCCCCCTGATCCGCGGTCATGTCCGCGTCGAAGGTGAGGGCGACGGTCTTGTCGGTGCGGCTGCGCGGTCCGTGCTCGAACACCGGGGTCAGCCCGGCCGGTCCCGGCGCGAGCGTGGGCGGCCGGGACGCCGACACGGCCGAGGGGCTGGCGGTGGCGTTGACGATGCGCGTCGAGGCGTGCGGGGTGCCGCAGGCGGCGAGGGCGGCGCCGAGCGCGCCGAGTGCGCAGAGCGCGGTGATGCTGCGTACAGGACTGATCACCGTACGAAAGTACGGCGATCGGGTCAGCGGACAGTCGGTCTAACTGCCGAACGGCAGGGAGTCCGCCCCGAAGTCACCCGCCTGGGCGACGAAGGGGGCCCAAGCGGCGGGGGAGAGGGTCAGCGCGGGGCCGGCGGGACGCTTGGAATCACGAACGCGGACGGCGGAGGGGAGGGTGGCGACTTCCACGCAGTCGTCGCCCTGGGCGCTGCTGTAGCTGCTCCTGGTCCAGCGCGGTGCGGTGGTCCTCATAGCTCTCCTCGCATTCTCTTCAACAGACCCACGGAGTCCTGCGGGGAGAGGGCCTGCGAACGCAGTCTGGCATAGCGCAGGGCGAGCTTGGCCACCTCCTTCCTGTCCGTGATCAGGCGCCCGCTCTCCTGCCCCTCGGAGTACGCGTACCGCTGTGCGTCGGGGGTTTCGACGAGGCGGATGGGGCCGGCCAGACAGGCGTGGTGCTCGGTGCGCGCCGGCATGATCTGGAGCGTGACGTTGCGCAACGTGCTTGCCGCCAGCAGGTGGTCGAGCAGATCGGCGCAGACGTCCGTGCCGCCGAGGCGGCGCATGAGCACGGCCTCCTCGACGACGAAGTCGAACGTGGTCCTGGGCTCGTCGCGGAACAGTGTCTGCCGCTGCATGCGAGCACTGACGACGGCCTCCAACTCGTCGTCGGGCAACGGCGGGACGTCCTCGGCGCACAGGGCCCGCACGTACGACTCCGGCTGCAACAGGCCCGGCACGAGCCGGCACTCGTACGTGCACAGGCTCACCGCGTGGCGTTCCAGCTGGGCCCATCGGCGGAACCACGACGCCAGGCCCGGTTGCCGGGAGACGTGTTTCGCCGCCCTGCGCAGCGCGCCCGTGTCCCCCAGTACCCGGTCCGCGCGCTCCACGAACACCTCGTCGGCCATCCGCCTGCCCAGCTCGATCGAGGCGACCGTGTGCACGCTGAAGCGCACCAGCGGAGCGAACTGCTCCCGCGTGTAGCCGTGGTGCTCGCGCAGCGCCTGCACGAACGCACCGAACGTCTTCAGACTGTCGGACGGGTCCGGCTCCCAGTCGACACCCACGACACCCATGCTCGGCCACCTCCAGATGAGTCGGATCTCCCCACGATCAACTCACCCAGCGTCACGAACGGTTACGCGTACTGTCCATCGAACACGCGTGTACGGCGCGGTGCCGTACATGCTCGCCGCGCGCCGCCGCTACCAGTCGGTGAGGTCCACCAGGAGATCGCAGTGCGGGTCGTCGGGGCTGGGCCGGTGCCGTTCGTCCTCCTCCACGAGGGAGGGGAGTGAGGAGATGAGGGCGGTGACGGCGTCGGCGGGACGGATGTCGGCGCCGATGACCCGCGTGCCGTCGGGGTGTTGGACATACAGCCGCAGCAGGCCATCGCCCCGCATCAGGAAGCCGATCAGGAAGGGGTCCTCGTCGTCGCCGGGGTCCGACAGGGCGCGCAGCACGACGAGGGCCCGGTCCTCTTCGGACTCGGGGGCGGGGGTGATCTGCTCGGGGTGGAGGCGGATCAGCGTCATCCCCATGACGTCACCGATGTCGTCGCTGCTGTAGAGCTGGGTTCCGGCCAGGGTGGTGCGCAGGATGCCGGGGATGTACGCGGGGGCGACGACGTCGTGGGGGATCTCGTAGAGGAAGGTGATGCCCTCCTCGTGGTCACCGGCGCGGACGGCGATCCGTACGGCCCTCGGGGCGGGCAGGACGCCGAGCAGGCGGCAGCCTTCGGAGAGGGGCCTGTTCAGGTAGTACAGCAGCAGACGGCTGACGGCCGCCTGCTGCTCCCGGTCCTCGGAGTGCGTCACTGGTTCATCCATGCGGGGCACTTGTTGTTGGGCTGGTTGCGACAGTAGGCGTTGATGACACCGATCTTCTGACCCTTGCCGGCGTCATACTTCTTGTCCTTCGTGTAGCGCGAGTACTGGACGATGACCTTGAAGCGGACCTGTCGCGGCTGGCTGCCGGTCCGGATGGCGACGCCGTCGTACTCCAGTCGCCCGTGGTGGTCGTTGTGGTCGACCTTGCCCTTGATGGCGGCCGTGAGGATCTTACAGACGCGGATGTTGTGGCGGTAGGTGAAGTGCTTCCAGCCGAAAGCCGCGTTGCCCATACGCGTGACTATCTTGCGACCGTCGGGGTCTGTTGCCGTGCAATGGACGCGCTTGTCCCAGGGGTTCGGCACCACCGGGGCGGGCATGGCCTGCGCAGAGCTGGACAGGAGGGGGATGGTGGTGAGTACGGCGAATGCCAGTGCGGCGGTCCGTTTCATGCCGCGAGCATGACATTGCGACAAGTTCTTGCCTATTGTCCTTTGGGGACCCTCGCGCCGTGCCGGACGTCGTCGTCCTGCGGGTGGGCGCGGCGACCTCGGCCCATCAGTCCGGCCGCGCCCACGAACGCAGGGGTCAGCTGGTCATGTCCGGCGCCACGGGCCCGTCACCGCGAAGGTCGTGCCCGGGGTGTAGCAGTTGACGTACATCGTGTGGCCGTCGGGGGAGAAGGTGACGCCCGCGAACTCGCCCCATTCGGGGTCGTCGGTCGTGCCGATGTCCTGGGCGTTGCGGGCCATGGGGTAGACGTCGCCGCGGCGGGTGACGCCGTAGACGTGTTGGGCGCCGTTGCCGTCCTCGCAGACCATGAGGCCGCCGGAGGGGGCGAGGCAGATGTTGTCGGGGGATTCGCCGGGGAGTTGGAGGTCGGTGTCGGGGCCGAAGGCGATGACCAGGGTGAGGGTGCGGTGGTCGGGGTCGTAGCGCCAGATCTGGCCGTAGTGGTCGGCGGCCGAGCCTTCCGCGCTGCGGGCGAAGGAGGAGACGAAGTAGACGCAGCGGCCGCCCCAGTAGCAGCCTTCCAGTTTCTGCGCGTGGGTGATGCCCCGGGGGCCGAAGTCCTGGTGGCGGATGGCGGTTTGGGCGGCGAGGGGGTCGGGGACGTCCACCCACTCGATGCCGTCGAAGCGGGCTCCGGGCTCCTGGATGGGGGAGAGGTCGGGAACGCCGGGGACGCGCATCGCCTGGAGGCGGCCGCCCGCGCGGAGTGAACCGAGGCCGCCCTTGGGCTTGTCGGGGAGGAAGCGGTAGAAGAGGCCGAAGGGTCGCTCGAAGGCGTCCTCCGTCTCGTAGACGACTCCCCGCTTCGGGTCCACCGCGATCGCCTCGTGCTGGAAGCGGCCCATCGCGGTCAGGGGCACGGCTCCCGAGCGGTGGGGGTCGGCGGGGTCGACCTCGAAGATGAAGCCGTGGTCCTTGGTGTAGCCGTTGGTGCCGGCCTTGTCCTCGTTCTCCTCGCAGGTCAGCCAGGTGCCCCAAGGGGTGGGGCCGCCCGCGCAGTTGACCGCCGTGCCGGCGATCGCGACGCGCTCCGAGAGGACCTTGCCCCGGGCGTCGAGCGTCAGGGACGTACAGCCGCCCTTGCCCATCGGGTCGTAGGTGAGGCCCTCGATCGTGGGGACCGGGATACGGCCGTTGTGGCGGTTCTCGTGGTTGCGGACGAGGTGGACGCGACCGTGTCTGCCGGCGAAGGCGGACATGCCGTCGTGGTTGCTGGGGACCAGGCCCTCGCCCGAGCGGAGGGGGTCGCCCTCACGGGAGAGGACCCGATAGCGGAAACCTTTCGGCAGGTCGAGCAGGCCGTTCGGGTCGGGGATCAGGGGGCCGTAGCCGGAGTGGCCGAGGGGGCTCTGCGCGGTGGCCGTGCCCACGAAGAGCTCGGAGAGGGCTCCGGTGAACGCGATACCTGCGACACCCGCGCCCGAGCGGGCGAGGGCCTGACGGCGGGTCACTGACACGGGAAAACCTTCCTGTTGGCGGACAGGATGTGACCCGCCTGTGTGTATCACGCGGTCAAGGCCGCGTGAACCACGCGCGTAGAGGTCGGGGGAGGAGTCGTCGCCCGTGTCACCCGGTCGGAGGGGGCGGGACGGGTGGGGCGGGGGGAGGCGAGGGAGGTGTCCGAGGAGGCGCGGGTACGGCGTCCGGTGGGGGGCCCGCCTGGGATCGCTCCAGGAAGCGGAGGAGTTCCACCGGGAAGGGCAGGACGAGGGTGGAGTTCTTCTCGGCGGCCACCGCCACCACCGTCTGCAGCAGGCGGAGTTGGAGGGCGGAGGGGGTGTCGGCCATCTCCTTCGCCGCCTCGGCCAGCTTCCTCGACGCCTGCAGCTCCGCGTCCGCGTTGATGATGCGGGCGCGGCGTTCCCGGTCGGCCTCGGCCTGGCGGGCCATGGAGCGCTTCATGGTGTCGGGCAGGGAGACGTCCTTGATCTCGACGCGGTCGATGGTGACGCCCCACTCCACGGCGGGGCTGTCGATCATCAGCTCCAGGCCCTGGTTGAGCTTCTCGCGGTTGGAGAGGAGGTCGTCGAGGTCGCTCTTGCCGATGATGGAGCGCAGGGAGGTCTGGGCCATCTGGGAGACGGCGAAGCGGTAGTCCTCGACCTGCACGACCGCGTTCGCCGCGTCGACGACCTTGAAGTAGACGACCGCGTCGACACGGACGGTGACGTTGTCGCGGGTGATGCCCTCCTGGGCGGGGACAGGCATCGTCACGATCTGCATGTTGACCTTGCGGATGTGGTCGATGCCGGGGACGACCATGGTGAAGCCGGGCGTTCTGGGGGTGCCGCGCAGGCGGCCGAGGCGGAAGACCACGCCTCGTTCGTACTGTTTGACGACTCGGGCCGCGGCGGCGACGTAGACGGCCGCGGCGGAGCCGATCGCCGCGGCGGTGATGAGCAGCGTCTCGACCATGACGACCCCCTGAGCCGTCCACTCTCGGTGCGTGATGGGTGTGTATACCACGATATGCCGGAGGTGGGGGGTGGGGCGAGTGTCGGCCGGGGGCTGGGTTTCGCTCACCGGCGCTTGCCGGGTGCCGCCTGCGCCCACCCGTGCCGCCCCAGCGGCACGATTGCCCGCAGAGAGGGCGAGCACGAGCCTGCGGTGCCCCGGTGTGGAGGTCGGGGCACCGCAGGCCGTGGCTGGGTCAGGACGTGCCTGACGTCGCCTTTTCCGGTTCCGGGACCGTCATGCGGACCGGTTCCGTGCCTGTCGTGCTGTGGCGGGCTGCCCAGTTCTCCAGGGCGGTGCGGCAGGCGTGGTCCAGGTGGTGGAGGCCGGTGAGGTGGAGCTCCACCGGGCGGTCCTGGGGGAGGGCCTCCAGGCTGTCCAGGATCTTCGGCAGGCGCAGGAAGGTCGCGTTGCCGGAGAGGTAGGCCTGGACCGGTCCGGCGCCCTTGTCGATGACCTCCAGCTTGATGTGCGAGGCCTCCCACGCGGTCTTGGCCACGGACAGGGCCAGACCGATCAGGACGCCCTCGAACATGTTGACCGCGACGATCGCCACGGCCGTGGCCACCAGGATCAGCGCCTCGCCCCGGTGCGTGCGCCACAGGGAGACGACCCCGCGGAACGGGATCAGCTTGAAGCCCGCGTGGACGAGGATGCCGGCCAGGGCCGGCAGCGGGATCAGGGCGAGCGCGCCCGGCAGCAGGGCCACGAAGAGCAGCAGCCAGACGCCGTGCAGCACCCGGGAGGCCTTCGTCTTCGCGCCGGCCTGGAGGTTGGCGGAGCTGCGCACGATCACCGCCGTCATCGGCAGCGCGCCCAGCAGCCCGCACACGGTGTTGCCGGCGCCCTGGGCCATCAGCTCCTTGTCGTACTCGGTGCGCGGACCGTCGTGCATCCGGTCCACGGCCGCCGCGCTGAACAGGCTCTCCGCGGAGGCGATGAGGGTGAACGCGAGGATCGTGCCGAGCAGTGCCACGTCGGCGAGCTGGCCGAAGGCGTCCAGGCCGGGCGGCTGGATCACGTCCAGCAGTCCCTTCACCTCGACGTTCGCCACCGGCAGGCTGAACGCCAGGCCGGCGAGGGTGGCCAGCAGGACCGCGGCGAGCGCGCCGGGGACCAGCTGGACCTTCTTCGGCAGCCGCTTCCACAGCACCATCACCGCGATGGTGCCCGCGCCGACCGCCAGCGAGGCGAGTGCGGCGGTGCTGCTCACGGCGTCGACGAAGGCGCCGGGCAGGCCCGCGATCTTGTCGAGGCCGGAGGCGGGGGCCTTCAGGCCTGCCGCCGCGTAGAGCTGGCCGGCGATGATCACCAGGCCGATGCCGGCGAGCATGCCCTCGACCACGGAGACGGATATCGCGCGGAACCAACGGCCCAGCTTCAGCGCGCCCATGGCGAGTTGGAGCAGACCGGCGGCGAGCACGATCACGCCGAGGGCGGGCAGCCCGAACTGGCGGACCGCTTCGAAGACCAGCACGGTCATACCGGCCGCCGGGCCGGAGACCTGGAGGCTGCTGCCGGGCATCATTCCGGCGACGAGGCCGCCCACGATGCCGGTGACCAGGCCGAGTTCGGCCGGTACCCCGGAGGCGACGGCGACACCGACGCACAGCGGGAGGGCGACGAGGAAGACGACGAGCGAGGCGCCGAAGTCCTGTCGCAGATGGGGGAATTTGGTGGGGGAGGACGGGGACGGGGGCGAGGTCTTGGAGTTCATGTCGGACACCTGGCCGCCGGTCACAGGGTCTCGAACTTGTCGGTCTCAGCGCGGTGTTCCCGCACGGCACCCGTGTGGACCTCGTAGTACCAGCCGCGCAACCGCAGCCGTCCGTCCGCGAGGCGCTTCTCCACGCACGGGTAGGAGCGCAGGCGCAGCAGCTGGCTGAGGACGTGGTTCTGCACGCCGTCGGCGACCGTCGGGTCCTCGATCGCCCCTTCCGGGCGGGGCGTGGCGTTGGTCAGCCAGTCGCGTACGGCCGGTACGGCGTCCAGGTCGTCGCCGCGCACCAGGGCGCCCACGGCGCCGCAGTGCGAGTGTCCGCAGACGACGATGTCGGTGACGCCGAGGACCTCCACGGCGTACTCGATGGTGGCCGTCTCACCGGTGGGGCGGTCGGCGGCGTAGGGCGGGACGATGTTGCCGGCGGTGCGCAGTTCGAAGAGCTCGCCGGGGCGGGCGCCCGTGATCAGGGCCGGGACGACCCGCGAGTCGGAGCAGGTGATGAACAGGACCTCGGGGGACTGGCCTTCGGCCAGCCTGGCGAACTCCTCAGGGCGCTGTCCGAACGTACGGGCGTTGTCGATGAGGGGCTGCATGATGTGGTGACTCCTCCTGGCGCGCCTCGGTGGCGCGTCGGGCTTGCACGACAGAGTGGGGGGAACAGGCGCTCCGCGGCTCAGCAGCGGAAGACCTGGAGAACGGCCGGGGTGTGGGCCGTGAGAGGTCTCGACGCCCGGTGGTACGGGGCCGAGGGCCGTTCGGGCGTGCTCGCGGCCGCCGGGTTCTCCCCCAGCGGCGGACGCGCGGGCGTCCCGGGAACGGTGTGGGTGACCAGGCGGTGCCGGTCGCGTGTGCGATGAGGACCGGTCGGGTCCTGCGTGGGCGCACACGTGCGGTGGGTGACTGCCGTGTCACGCACCGGCTTTGCGGTGAGGCTGTTTCCGGGCTCGGCTTTGGCCTTGACGTGACCCAGCGTGTGCGCGGCTGCGAAGGGTGTCGTGGGAGTGAAGAACGCCAGGGTGAGCAGGACGGCGGCTAGGGCCGAAAGAACGGTCCGGGTCGTCGTACCTCGCAATATGAGCCTCCCCACTGGCAGTTCCCGGTGACACGCACGCGTCGACAGTTGCTCGACTTGGTCAACCGATGGTCAATCACTGGTCAAGAAACACGTTAACCCTGCAAAGTTGTTTGCAGGGTTAACTTAACGTTGCGAGCTGAAGAGAGCCTGAAAAGCGAGGTCGGGTTGGCTGGAAATGCCTCTTGACCTGCGGGGGTTGGGTGCTGTTACACCAGTCGCTGCGCGTCGCGCGCGAGAGCGGTGAGGCGGGAGATGGCGCGGAAGTACTTCTTGCGGTAGCCGCCGTTCAGCATCTCCTCGCTGAACAGCCGGTCGAAGGGCAGCCCCGAGGCGAGCACGGGCACCTCGCGGTCGTACAGCCGGTCGGCGAGCACCACCAGCCGCAGCGCCGTGGACTGGTCCGGCACCGGCTGGACGTCCGTCAGGCACACCGCCTTCAGGCCGTCCGTCAGGGCGCCGTACCGGCTGGGGTGGACGCGCGCGAGGTGGTCCAGCAGATGCGGGAAGTCGTCGAGCGAGGCCCCCTCGGTGGCGTACGCCGCCTTGGTGACCGCCTCGTCGGAGTACGGCGCCGGAGCCTCGGGCAGGCCGCGGTGGCGGTAGTCCTCGCCGTCGATCCGCAGGGAGCGGAAGTGGGCCGACAGGCCCTGGATCTCGCGCAGGAAGTCGGCCGACGCGAACCGGCCCTCACCGAGCTTGCCCGGCAGGGTGTTCGAGGTGGCGGCCAGGGCCACGCCCGCGTCGACGAGCTTGCCGAGCAGGGTCGACACGAGGACCGTGTCGCCCGGGTCGTCCAGCTCGAACTCGTCGATGCACAACAGGCGGTGACCGGAGAGGGTTTGGACCGTCTTCTGGAAACCGAGCGCGCCGACCAGGTTCGTCAGCTCCACGAAGGTGCCGAAGGCCTTGAGGGAGGGTTCGGCCGGGGTGGCGTGCCAGAGGGAGGCGAGGAGGTGCGTCTTGCCGACGCCGTAACCGCCGTCCAGGTAGACGCCGCGGGGGCCCGCCGGGATCTTGGGTGCCTTCGCCCGGCCGAAGCCGAGGAAGCCACGCCGGCCGGCGCCGGTCGCGTGCGCGCCGCCGAGGCCCGCCGCGAAACCGCTCAGGACGCGGACGGCCTCGGTCTGACTGGGCTGGTTCGGGTCCGGGAGGTAGGTGTCGAAGCGCACCGAGTCGAAGCGCGGCGGCGGCACCATCTCGGCTACGAGCCGGTCCGCGGGGACATGGGGCTCGAGGGCGCACAGGGACGCTGGGGCCGCTTCGGGTATCGGACCGATTCCGGACACGGTGGCAGAGGACGACGACACGGTTACCGAGTCTAAGGGTCGTGCCACACTGCACGACATGCGACGCCTGTTCCCTGTGACCGAAGAGACAGCGGCCCGGACACCGGAAGCGACCGGTGGGGCGAGTGCGGCCGAGGTGGCGACGGCGGACGGGGGTGAGGGCTCGGCGGGGGCCCCGACGGCGGACGTGCGGGACGGTGACTCCCCGGCGGCGGCCGGGAAGTCCGATCTCTCCGGTATGTCCGGCCTCTCTGGTGCCTCCGGTCTGTCCGATCTCGTCGAACGGGAGTGGAGCCTCGACGAACTGGCGGCGGCGTACGCGTACCCCGACCCGGCGCCGGGCGGGCGGGAGCCGTGGCTGCGGGCCAACATGGTGTCCACCCTCGACGGCGCGGCCCAGCACGGCGGGCGCTCCCAGCCGATCTCCAGCGACGCCGACATGCGGATCTTCGGCACGCTGCGGGGCCTCGCGGACGTGGTGATCGTCGGCGCGGAAACGGTACGGCAGGAGGGGTACCGCCCGGCACGCGCGCGGGAGGCGTTCGCCGAGGCACGCCGGGCGGCCGGACAGACCCCCGCGCCCGCCGTCGCCGTGGTGAGCGCGAGCCTGGACCTGGACTTCTCGCTGCCGTTGTTCACCTCGCCGCTGACGCCCACGCTGCTGCTCACCGGGGCCGCCGCGGCCCCGGACCGGGTCGCCACCGCCGAGAAGGCGGGGGTCCGGGTGGTGGTCGCCGGGGACGGTATGGGCGTCGACCCCGCCCGTGCGGTACGGGCCCTCGCCGACCTGGGGATGACCCGGCTGCTCACCGAGGGCGGCCCGCGCATCCTGGGCCAGCTGGTCGCCGCCGACGTCCTCGACGAGCTCTGCCTGACCGTGTCGCCGATGCTCACGGCGGGGGACGCGCAGCGGATCGCCGGGGGGCCCTCGGTGGCGGTGCCCAAGCGCTTCGCGCTGGCCTCGCTGCTGGAGGAGTCCGGCTTCCTGTTCGGTCGCTACCGTCGCACGTGAAAGCGGGCGGAATCTGCCGTTCCGTTTAGCTTTCGCCGGGCACACTAGAACCCTGAGGAGTGAGGGCCCGCAGGGCCCTCCTAGGAGAAGGGCGCCTGTGGTGTCGTTCACGAGCGTATTGATGATCGAGAAGGCTCTGACGTCAGCGGACGTCGAGTTCGTCACGACCCTGCACGGCGACGAGCGGGCCTCCTTCCACGTGTTGCTCCAGCCGCGCGGAAATCA
Organism: Streptomyces sp. SP18BB07; assembly: GCF_036322545.1. Lineage (NCBI taxonomy): Bacteria > Bacillati > Actinomycetota > Actinomycetes > Kitasatosporales > Streptomycetaceae > Streptomyces > Streptomyces sp. SP18BB07. The sequence continues at coordinate 8,287 of NZ_JAQYWT010000224.1, read as the reverse complement.
GGCCGACCGGTTGCTGCGGGCCATCGACGACCTCGCCCTCGGTGAGCTGGACGAGGCGGCGCGGGAGGGGGAGACGCCGGAGGGGGAGCTGGCGATGGACGCCGGGGAACGGGCTCTGGAGGTGTCCCTGCAGGCGTTGCGTGGGGCCGGGAGCACGGCGGAGGGGCGGTTGATCGAGGATCATCCGCTGGATGCGCTGAAGTCGCTGGTGGAGGAGGTTTCGGCCGATGAGGTGCTGGTGCTGACCGATCCGCACTACGTGGAGGAGTTCTTCCACCGGGACTGGGCCTCGCGGGCTCGGCACAAGGTGGGGGTGCCGGTGTTGAAGTTGTTCTCGCACGCGCGGGTGTAGGAAGCCGGGGGCGCCGTAGGGGTTGCTGTGTTTCGTCGGCTGCGGGTGCGTCGTGGCTTGTCGCGCAGTTCCCCGCGCCCCTAGACGGCGGCTGCGCCGCCAGCCAGGGACGCGAGCTGTGAGCGGCGGTTGCATGGGGCCGCTACAGCAGGCAATAGGCTGAGGGGGTTCATCGGCTTCGTACGTCACCTGGAGAACAGACATGGCACCCGGACTGCCTTCCGCCATGGATCGGCCGCACTTCATCGGGATCGGTGGGGCCGGGATGTCCGGGATCGCCAAGATCCTGGCGCAGCGCGGGGCGAAGGTCGCCGGGAGTGACGCCAAGGAGTCGGAGACGGCCGAGGCCCTGCGGGCGCTCGGGGCGACCGTGCACATCGGGCACGCCGCCGAGCACCTCGCGGACGACGCGACGGCCGTGGTCGTCTCCTCGGCCATCCGCGCCGACAACCCCGAGCTGGCCCGCGCCGCCGAGCTCGGGATCCCCGTCGTCCACCGGTCGGACGCGCTCGCCCGGCTGATGGACGGGCTGCGGCCGATCGCGGTCGCCGGCACGCACGGCAAGACCACGACGACGTCCATGCTGGCGGTGTCGCTGGGCGAGCTGGGGCTGCGGCCGTCGTACGCCATCGGCGGCGACCTCGACGTACCCGGCTCGAACGCCACCCACGGCGACGGCGACATCTTCGTCGCCGAGGCGGACGAGAGCGACCGCAGCTTCCACAAGTACGCGCCCGAGGTGGCGATCGTCCTCAACGTGGAACTGGACCACCACGCCAACTACGCCTCCATGGACGAGATCTACGAGTCCTTCGAGACGTTCGCGGGGAAGATCGTGCCCGGTGGCACGCTGGTGATCTCCGCCGACCACGAGGGCGCGCGCGAGCTGACCTCACGGCTGTCCGGGGTGCGGACGGTGACGTACGGCGAGCGCGAGGACGCCGACGTCCGCGTGCTGTCGGTCGTGGCGCAGGGGCTGAAGAGCGAGGTCACGGTGGTCCTGGACGGGCAGGAGATCACGTTCACCGTGTCCGTGCCCGGACGGCACTACGCGCACAACGCCGTCGCCGCGCTGGCGGCCGGTGTCGCGCTCGGTGTGCCGGCGGCGGAGCTGGCGCCCGCGCTGGCGGCGTACACCGGCGTGAAGCGGCGGCTGCAGCTCAAGGGCGAGGCCGCCGGGGTGCAGGTCATCGACTCCTACGCGCACCACCCGACCGAGATGACCGCCGACCTGGAGGCCATGCGGGCCGCAGCGGGCGACGCGCGGATCCTGGTGGTCTTCCAGCCGCACCTGTTCTCCCGCACCCAGGAGCTGGGCACCGAGATGGGACAGTCCCTGGCGCTGGCGGACGCGTCGGTCGTCCTCGACATCTACCCGGCCCGCGAGGACCCGATCCCGGGGATCACCAGCGAGCTGATCATCGACGCGGCCCGGGCCGCCGGCGCGGACGTCACCGCCCTGCACGACAAGGCCGAGGTGCCCGCCGTGATCGCGGGAATGGCGAGGCCCGGCGATCTCGTTCTCACCATGGGCGCGGGTGATGTGACGGACCTGGGCCCGCGGATCCTGGACCGTCTTTCCAGTTGAGTTGAGTTGAGTTGAGAGGCTGAGGCTCATGTCGTACGACGTCGAGAAGCCGGACGAGCAGTGGCGTGCGGAGCTGACGCCGGCCGAGTACGCCGTGTTGCGGCAGGCCGGCACGGAGCCCGCGTTCGTCGGTGAGTACACCGACACCAAGACCAAGGGCGTCTACTCCTGCCGTGCCTGCGGCGCCGAACTCTTCACCTCCGACACGAAGTTCGAGTCGCACTGCGGCTGGCCGTCCTTCTTCGACCCGAAGGACAGCGACGCGGTCGAACTGCTCGACGACCGGTCGCACGGGATGGTGCGCACGGAGGTGCGGTGCGCCCGGTGCGGTTCGCACCTCGGGCACGTCTTCGCGGGCGAGGGGTACCCCACCCCGACCGACCAGCGGTACTGCATCAACAGCATCTCGCTGACGCTGACCGCGGACGAGGGCTGAGCGTCGACCGTCGATCGTCGACATCCCTTCACCTGTCGTCGCACGTCCACCCGTTGTCGGGGTTGACTACGTGACTACTGTGTGAAGGGTGTTGACGCGAGAGGTCTCTCGGACCGAGCCGGGGGGCCCGACGTGAACGGACTGGTCTACTTCCTGGCGGCCGCCGCCCTGTGGACCGGCTTCGCCGCCCAACTGCCCGGTCTGTGGCGCGACCCGCGTGATCCGTCGAAGCGTGCGCTCTGCGCCGTGATCTTCCTGGCCGGTTTCTGTTTCGCCCTCGGCGCCCCGCCCACCGTCGGCTTCGTCAACCGCGCCGTCGGCGTGCCCAACGCCGCCGCGTGCCTCACCTACGGGGCGGTCAACGCCTTCTCCGCCGCGTCCCTCGTGCTGATCGTCCACTGGCGCGGAGCCGACGACCCCGAGCGGCTGCGTCGGGTCTCCCGCCGATGGCTGTTCGCGTACGCCGTGATCATCGCGGCGCAGACGGTGCTCTTCGCCGTCGGTGACGCGCCCGTCGAGCGCCTCAGCGACTTCGACACCTACTACGCGGCCACGCCGTTCATCCGCGAGATGATCGTCCTCTACCTGGTCGCCTACATGGCGGCGGCCCTCACGACCACGGTCCTGTGCTCGCGCTGGACCCTCCAGATCAGCGGCTGGACGGGGCGGGCGCTGGCGGTGCTCGCCGTCGGGTGGCTGTGCAACAGCGCGTACGGCGTGCTGAAGATGGTGGCCGTCTCCGGCCGCTGGACCGGGCAGCACTGGGATCCGCTGAGCACCCGGCTGGCCCCGATGCTGGTCGCCGTCGGCGCGGCCCTCACCTCGGCCGGCTATGTCCTGCCGCTGCTCGGGCCCCGTATCGACAGTCTGGTCGCCTTTCTGCGGCTCGGGCCGCTGTTCCGGCTCGTCGGCTCCCGGAGCACCGGCCGCATCGGACGGAACGTGCTGCTGTCCTGGCGTTCCCTCGGCGATGTCGAGCTGCGGCTGACGCACCGGGCGACGGCCATACGGGACGGGCTGCGGGACGTGTCCGTCCACTTCGACGAGTCGGTCCGTGAGCGTGCCTACCGGCAGGCGCTCTCCCTCGGCTCCAGTGCCGGTGAGGCGGAGGCCATCGGGGACGCGGCGATGGTGGCCGTCGCCGTGGTGTCCGGCACGCGGGGGCGGGGGCAGGCCGGGGGCGCGCGTCAGGAGGGCCTGGACAGTGCCGCCCTGGAGGCGCTCGTGGGGCTCGGCGGGGGGTACGCGGAGCCTGCGGCCGGGGGGCAGGGGCTGGACACCGGGCAGCCGTCGTTGATCCGGATGTCGCGGGCGGTGCGGGCGGGGGTGGTGGTGGGGGCCGTGCGCGAGGTGCGCGCGGAGCGCGCGAAAAGCCGGTGAGGGGTGCGTTGTTGTCCGCGGGTGCGGAAGCCGGTGAGGGGTGCGTTGTTGTCCGCGGGTGCGGGGGGGGCTTGGCGCGCCGTTCCGCGCGCCCCTTCCGGGGCCGGGGCGGTCGGAGTCGACCCCGTCCTGGCGGACGCGGGTGCCCCGCTCGGCGGTGCGTATGTGGCCGTCGTCGGGGCTCGCTTGCCTGCCTTGCGCGCCCCGACGACGGCCGCGGTACGCGGCATGGATCCCCCTGTGCTCGCCCGTGCTGCTGTCCGAGGGTTTAGCAGATCAGCACAACGGCTCCTCGCACAAGGGGAGTTGACGTGCCGCCGGGTGGGGAGGGCGCGGGGCCCTCGTCCGGCTGTGGGTCAGGCGGTGGCTCGTACCGCCTCCTGGATCACGGTCGCGACCTCCTTGGGGCGGGAGACCGCCACCGCGTGGGAGGCGCCCTCCAGTTCGGTCACGGTGGCGCCGGCGCGCTGGGCGCCGAAGCGCTGGACGTCGGGGTTGATGGCCTGGTCCGCGTCGGCGACCACGGCCCAGGAGGGCTTGGTCCGCCAGGCCGCGGTGGCGGCCGCCTCCGCGAACACCGAGGCGGACAGCGGACGTTGGGACACGGCGAGGATCTCGGTGACCTCGGCCGGGACGTCGGCGGCGAAGATGCCGGGGAAGGCGTCCGGCTTGATGGTGACCTCCACGGCGGGGTCGGCTCCCTCGACGGGGTACGTCCACTCGTCGAGGTTGGCCACGAGCGCGGACAGCGGGAAGCGGCCCTGCAACTCGCCCAGGCTCTCGCCCTGTTCGGGGACGTACGCGGCGACGTAGACCAGGCCGACGACGTTGTCGGCGGCGCCCGCCACGGTGATGATCGCGCCGCCGTAGGAGTGGCCGACGAGGACGACGGGGCCGTCGACCTGGGCCGCCGCGGACGCGACGTACGCGGCGTCGGAGGCCAGACCGCGCAGAGGGTTCGGCAGCGCGCGGACGGGGATGCCCTGGCCGCGCAGCTCCTCGACGACGCCAGCCCAGCTGGACGCGTCGGCGAAGGCGCCGTGCACGAGGAGGACGGTGGGGGTGGTGGGGGACATGGGCGGGTTCTCTCCGTTCTGTGGGCCGACCGGCTGGGTGCCGAATGGCCGTGGTTGTGCGGCAGTGCGGGAGTGCGGCGGCTGGGGCAGTGCGGCGTCAGTTGCCGTGCAGGGCCGTGCGCAGGGTGGTCGTGGCCAGGGTGATCGCGGCCTCGGCGGCATGGGTCTCGCGCAGGGCGTTCAGCATGACGAAGTCGTGGATGACGCCCTGGAAGCGCACGGCGGTCACCGCCACGCCGGCCTCGCGCAGCTTGTTCGCGTACGCCTCGCCCTCGTCGCGCAGGACGTCGGCCTCACCGGTGATGACCAGGGCCGGGGGCAGGTCCTTGAGCTGGTCGACGCTCGCCCGCAGCGGGGACGCGGTGATCTGGGCGCGCTCGGCCTCGTCGGTCGTGTACTGGTCCCAGAACCACCGCATGCCGTCGCGGCGCAGGAAGTAGCCCGTGGCGAACTGGTGGTAGGAGCCGGTGTCGAAGCCCGCGTCCGTCACCGGGTAGAACAGCACCTGCTGGACCAGCGGGACGTCACCGCGCTGCTTGGCCATCAGGGTCAGCGCGGCGGTCATGTTGCCGCCGACCGAGTCCCCGGCGACCGCGAGCCGGGCACCGTCCAGGTCCTTGGACGCGCCCTGCTCGACGACCCACTTCGCGACCGCGTAGTTCTGCTCGATGGCGACCGGGTAGCGGGCCTCGGGGGAGAGGTCGTACTCGGGGAAGACCACGGCGGCCCGCGCGCCGACGGCCAGCTCGCGCACCAGCCGGTCATGGGTGTGGGCGTTGCCGAACACCCAGCCCGCGCCGTGGATGTAGAGGATCACGGGCAGGACGCCCTCGGCCCCGGCGGGCCGGACGATCCGCGCCCGGACACTGCCCGTCGGACCGCCGGAGACGGTGATCCACTCCTCGTCGATCTCCGGCTTCGCGATCTCGCCGGACTGCACCTCGTCGACCGCCTTACGGCCTTCCGCGGGCGGCAGTTCGAAGAGGAAGGGCGGGTTGGCGGTGGCCTCGGCGAAGGCGGCGGCCGCCGGTTCCAGAACCGGGCGGGTCGGCTCGGAGGTGTCGGACATGTGGTTCTCCCGATGGGTTGTGATGTCGTGCGGGCGCCGCCGCTCGGGTCGAGCCTCGTGCGAGCGGCCCACGGATCGGTGGGGCGCGCCGGTTGCGCCGGTCGTGCCGGTCATGCCGGTTAAGCCGGTCGCGCTCGGTCCGGTGGGTCGCGCCCGTTCGGCCCGATGGGTCGGTCCGGGCGGGCCGATGGGTCAGTCCGGTCGGGCCGGTCGCGGCGGTGCGGCGGTCGCGTTCGGTCCGGTGGGTCGCGTGGGCGGCGCCACGGCCAGCACGTTAGGCCTGCGGCCGGGCGCCGTATTGCCCGTCAGCGCACCGAAGCCGGTCCGGGAGCGCACGACTTGGGGTGCGGGGGTTACCCGTGCGCTGTGGGGACGAACGCGGTGCGCCGCCGGACCAGGGGGAGTCGTCCGGCACGCCTAGCTTTCCGGCATCGCCGGCGATCCGTTTCGCCGGACGGACACCCCCCTCGGAAGGAATCCCATGGCCGACCTCCACCGCGACCTCGACATCGACGCCGTCACCGCCACTCCCGGCCCCGATCTGCTCACCCCCGACAACTGCGCGGTCCTGTTCGTGGACCACCAGCCGCAGATGTTCTTCGGCACCGGCAGCGGTGACCGCACCGCGATCATCGATGCGACCGTGGGGCTGGCCAAGGCCGCCAAAGTCTTCGACGTGCCGGTGGTCCTCAGCACGGTGGCCGCCGAGTCCTTCTCCGGCCCGCTCCTGCCGCAGCTCGCGGACGTCTTCCCCGACCGGAAGACCATCGACCGCACGACGATGAACGCCTGGGAGGACGTCGCCTTCGTCGAGGCGGTGAAGGCGACCGGTCGTCCGAAACTCGTCATCGCCGGCCTGTGGACCGAGGTGTGCGTCGTCCTGCCCGCCCTGTCCGCACTCGCCCAGGGCTATGAGGTCTACGTCGTCACCGACGCGTCCGGCGGGGTCAGCCCGCAGGCCCACGAGCACGCCGTGCAGCGGATGATCCAGGCGGGCGCCGTACCGGTCACCTGGCTGCAGGTGCTCCTGGAGTTCCAGCGCGACTGGGCCCGTACGGAGACGTACGGGCCCACCACCGAGGTGGTGAAGGAACACGGCGGCGCCTACGGACTCGGGATCGTCTACGCCCAGGCCGTCATCGGCGAGCACGCGGCGGGCTGAGGGACGGGCCGGCCGCCGGGCCCTGTCCCGCCGAGTCCCGCCACTCGCTCGGTGACATGCCGTACGCCGCCCGGAACACCCGGCTGAAGTGGGTCGCGCTGAGGAAGCCCCAGCGGCCGGCGACCGAGGCGATGGTCCGACGGTTGCGGACACCGAGCACCAGGTCGCGTCGGCACTCCTCCAGCCGTCGGCGCTGGACCCAGCGCCCCACGGACGTCCCCTCGTCCTGGAAGAGCCGGTGCAGATAGCGCACCGAGATGTGGTGGGCGCCCGCGATCACCTCGGGCGACAGGTCCGCGTCGGCCAGATGCTCGTCGATGAACTCCAGGACACGCGCCATCAGGGGCGACCGGGCCACCGGGGTGTCCGTCGGGTCGGCGCCCGGCGCACCGGTCCGGGTCCGGCCCAACTGCTCCGCGGCGAGCGTGGCCAGCAGGTTCACGGCGTTCCGGGCGAGCATCTCGCCGACCGGGGGCTCCGCGGAGATCGCCGAGACCGCGGTGTCGGCCAGTTCGGACAGGAACGGCGACAGCAGGGTCCCCAGCCGGGAGGACCTGGCGACCGGGTTCGCGACGACGCGCCGTAGGTCGTCGCCGCCGTCCTCCAGGCCCAGTTCCTCGCCCGGGACCAGGAAGACCTTGAGGCGGCAGTGCGTGGGGAAGTCCAGTAACGGCGGATGGTGTGCGTCGTAGAAGCAGATGTCCCCCGGCTGGAGCGAGAGGTCCGGGATGCGCGTGGGGGGCGCGACGCGGGTTCCGCGCAGCCCCACGAACAGATAAGCGCCCCCCGCCCGTGCGGTCAGTCGGTACGCCCCGACGCCTGGCCGTCCGTCGCCGGGCAACTCGGCGGTGTTGCCGCCGAGGACGGCGATGCGGAGAGCGGCCGGCGCGGTGGTGGCGATGTCGGACCTGGTCATCTGTCGTTGCCTCCAAGGCCGTTCGAGCACACCGGTCGAGCACTGCACCCGGAGCCTAGGAAGGGAGATGTGAAAGAAGAGTGACCGTGAAGTGACGGTGATCGGCACTGGGGCGGGTGCCGGGCGGACTTTCGAAACACCCCCTAGTCGCAATGCCGTTGCTTTTACCGTGGGCGTAGGCTGGTTGGCAGTGGGTCCCGGGGGTGGTTGGTGTGGCTGCGAGTGCGTCTGACTTATCGGGTCTTGGTCTTCTGACCTGGGTGTATCCGCCGGGGTTGGTGGACCGGGTGGTGGCCGCATGCGGACGT
>NZ_JAQYWT010000223.1:0-17657 GCF_036322545.1 Streptomyces sp. SP18BB07 | reverse complement strand
CCAGGAGGGGTGGCGCAGGTATCCGGCGCGGGTGCGGGTGGTGTAGGTGATCTCGGCGACGAGGCGGGGCAGGACCCAGCGGGCTCCGGGCACCTTGGGGGCGGGGGTGAAGGGGCAGGTGGTCCAGGCGGCCACCGCGAGGAGGTCGGCGAGCCGGCGGCGTTCGGGGTCACTCCAGCCGGTGCCGACCGATCCGATGTAGCGCAGGGGGCCGTCGTGGAGTTCGCCGAGGAGGACGGCGCCGGGCAGTCCGGCCAGCCGGCCGGTGCCGGGTACCCAGCCGCCGATGACGGCATCGGTGGTCTGCACATTTTTGATCTTGAGCCAGTCGGTGGAACGTACGCCCGGCCGGTAGGGCGACGTGAGCCGTTTCGCGATCACGCCCTCCAGCCCGGCTTCCCGGGTCGCCCGAAGTGCGCTTGCGGCGTGGTCGACGACGGCCGTGGGCACCGACCAGGCCGGTCCGTGCAGGCCGAGGCCGGTCAGGGTCTGGCGGCGTTCGGTCCAGGGCCGGCTGGTGAGGTCCCGGCCGTCGAGGAAGAGCACGTCGAACACCACCAGATGCACGGGGACCCGCAGCGCCAGGCGGGCGGCGCGGTCAGGCTTGCGCGCCAGGCCCATGCGGGACTGCAGGAGTTCGAAGTCGGGACGGCCGTCCGCGTCCGTGGCGATGATCTCCCCGTCCAGCACCGCCGACCGGCCGCCGAGCGCGGCGGGCAGGCCGTGCAGCTCGGGATAGGCGGCGGTGACCGCATGCCCGCCACGGGAGCGGATCGTCACCGTGCCGTCGCCGGGCAAGAAGGCCAAGGCACGCTGGCCGTCCTGCTTGGTCTCCACCGCCCACTGGTCGTCGCCGCCGGGCAGCGGCAGGTTCCCGGTGGAGGCGAGCATGGGTGCGAGGACGGGAAGCGGGTCCATGGGCCAGGTGTGGCCGCAGTCGTGCGCGGCGTCACCTGGGCAGCCGGACATTCCCCCGGACAGCCCCGCCACCAGCGCCGCGGATCACCTGCGGCCGACCCTGCGGAGTGACTCTGCTGCTCGGCTCGTTCGCATCAGCCTCTGCCAGTGCCCCGGCATGCTTCTCCTCTGGGACGGTCCCGGACCCGTACGGCCGGGACGTAGCAGAACGCGAGAGGTGACGACGTGCTCACGCGCTGCCGGGTCAGCTTGCGAGTAAGTGGCCGCGTTCTGAGGTGAATTCGGCGGATCGCAGCCGATGAAGCGGGGGGACGGCTCAGCTGCGAGTTCGCCCCGTGCCTCGCGTGGGAAGCGCAGGTGCGACCTGTATGGATGGGGAGCCGTGCGCGGTCGGTACGGGGCGGGTGTGTCGTGTGCCGGTTCCGCGGGCGAGGGTCTCGGTGAGGTCGGCCAGCAGTGTGCCGGGGGTGTAGGGGGAGGCCGTGACGCTCCAGGTGGGGTGGTCGATGCTGGGGCCGGCCCAGATGGTCCAGGTGGCGAGGGTGCTGTTGGGCTGCTGGGCGGCGAAGGCGTCGAACTGGATACCGGCGTCTGCGGACGGGTTCGTCGCGGAACCGGGACCGGGATCTACGCTGGGCACTCCTTCCGCCCCGTCCGAGGAGTAGCCTGCCGTCGGCCTTCGTCCACCGGATCACCAAATACGACCCTGCCGAGCCCAGCAGACCGTCGTGGGGACTCTCCAGGCAGAAGGCGGTATAGCCACCGGTGCCGTCCTGGCCGAACATGCGGAAGCCATCTCCGTTCAGGTTGCGTCAGGGGCACCCGGAGTGTCGTGCAGGACAGCACTCTGCTTGAGCGAGATACGTCTCATGTTGATGGCGGCGACGGCTGCCATGCCGTCGCGGAACGCCTGCGCGGTGTCGGACGGTTAGGGTCTGCGTGGTGGCGGTCATGACCGGGCCCGTTTCGTAAGGCGCGGGTCGAGGCCGTACTGCTCGTGGGCGCCGAGGTTCTCGCGCAGGGTGGGACCTTCGTAGCCGTCATGGAACAGGCCGTGTTCCTCCAGGATCGGGACGACCTGGTCGACGAAGGCGTCGAAGCCGTCATGGTAGCTGTCGACGGCGATGGAGAAGCCGTCGCATGCCCCTGCCTCGAACCACTGCTGCATGTGGTCGGCCACGTCGTCGGCGGTGCCGGCGACCACCGGGTGGTAGTCGATGACGCCGTGGGCGAGCACGTCGCGCAGCGTCCAGCCTTCCCGGGCCACTGCGAGGGCGCGGGCGGAACGCGGGTCGTGCGGGCTGGGCACGGCGTCGGCGAGCTGATCCGCGGTCAGCGGCTCGTCGAGCTGGGCGGGGCCGAGAGGGAGGCCGATCATGGCGCCGAGGTAGCGGACGCGTTGGTTGAGGTCGACGACCTCGTCCAGGAAGCGGCGCCGTTCCAGGGCGGCCTGGCGGGAGGCGGCGATGGTCGGCATGAAGCCGGCGAGCATCTTCACCTCGTCCGGGCCGCGTCCGGCGCGCTTGGCGGCGTCCCGCAGGGCCTGGCGCCGGGCGCGGGCGGCCTCGATGGTGTACGGATTGGCGTAGACGCCGCTGGCGTAACGGCCCGCGAGTTCCAGGCCGTAACTGCCGCCGCCCGCCTGGAAGATGACCGGCTGGCCCTGCTCGGACGGGGGAATGGGCAGCGGGCCGCGGGAGGCGGCGTGCTTGCCCTGCAGGTTGACCGGCTGGATCTTGTCCATGTCGGCGAACCGCTTGCCGTCGACGTCGAGCAGCCAGGCGTCCTTCTCCCAGCTGCCCCACAGTGCCTGGACGATCTGGATGACCTCGTGGGCACGCTCGTACTTCTCCGCGCGCGGCGGGATCGTCGCGCCGAAGTTCGCCGCGGCGGCGGGGTCGGAGGTGGTCACCGCGTTCCAGCCGGCCCGGCCGTGGCTGATCACGTCCAGGGCCTTGAACTGGCGGGCGAGATTGTAGGGCTCGGCGAACGTGGTGGAGGCGGTGGTGACCAGGCCGATCCGCTCGGTCTCGCGGGCGAGGACGGTCAGGATCAGTAGCGGGTCGATCATGTGGTGCGGGGCATGGTGGTCGAGGTCGACGTCCAGGACCGGGGTGTCCGCGATGAACAGCAGCTGGATTTTGCCGCGCTCGGCGGCCTGCGCGTACCGCACGAACTGGTCCATGTCCGTGTAGCTGTTCAGGTTCGCGCCCGGCAGTCGCCAGGCCCCGGGTGCGGCCCCGTATCCGCCGCTGAACTGCATGCCCAGGATCATCTGTCGGCTTGTCATGGTTACTTCTCCAGACCGGGCCACGAGAAACGGAGATTACCTCCGTTTACCTTCTCGAGAACGCGGAGGCATCCTCCGAATGGTCAAAAGCTGTGCGGGCGCCGGTCTCGGGCCGGCAGAGTGGCGGCCCGGGACCAGGTGCCGGATCGTTCCTACGGGCGGAGGAACTACGGCCTGTCGAGGACTCCCGGGGTGTCATGCAGGACCACGCTCCGCTGCAGCGGAACCCGCTCCGTGCGGAGCGTGTTCACCGGTGCCGCCGGGTCAGCCATGCCGAAGGAGATTCCGAACAGCAGCTTGAGCTCCGCGGGGACAGCCAGGAACTCACGGACGGTGTCGGCGTAGACGCCGAGCACGGTCTGCGGGACGCCGGCCAGCCCCCGGGCCGCCAGCGAGAGCAGGAAGTTCTGCGCGTACATGCCGATGTCGCCGGCCGTCCGCACCCCGTCGCCGAGCGCCGGCATGAACAGGAAGGCGGCATGGGGAGCGCCGTAGAACTCCAGGTTCTCGCGGACGTGCGCCCTCCTGCCGTCCCCGTCCGAGCGCTCGACGCCCAGGGACCCGTAGACCATCGCGCCCAGGGCCTGCGACCGCTCGTGGTAGATGCCCTCGCCGTAGCCATGCGTGAAATCCGGGGAGGTCCGCCCCTCCTCCTCGGCCCGGAGCAGCTCTTTGGCCAGGGCGTCCCGCGCCGCACCCGAGACGACGTGCACCGTCCACGGCTGGGTGTTGCTGCTCGAGGGAGCCGTCTGTGCGTCTTCCAGCACGCCACGGATGTCCGAAGGGGACAGGGCGGTGGGCAGGAACCGCCGGGGGGAGCGCCGGGAGCGTACGAGGTCGGTGAACGGTGATGCGGTGCCGGGCAAGGCGATTCCTCTCCATGATGCGCAGTCGCCACCGCGACGGCCGGGCGGTACGGCAGGCAGGCTTGCGGACGCTCGCGGGGAGCGGCGTGCCGGGACCGCGGGCCGCGGCGCGGGGACTGTGCGCTCTTCGTTGTTCGACTTGTCTGTCTGTGGCGTGCCGACGCCGCCCTCGTACCGGTGCGTTCACGAGAGCCGCGCCGGGCAGGTCAGCGGTGGGCGGCGCGGTTCATCTCGATGACGTGGTCGAGCGTGGGTTCGGCCGGGAGGGCGGCCCTGCGCTCCATCATGCTGTCGCGGACGGCCCTGTCCTTGACGGGATCGGCCGCGGCCAGGGCGGCGGGAAGCTCGTCGAGGGTGAGTTCGGTGCAGTAGGCGGGCCCCATCGGCTGCTGACGCCAGGAGTCGGCCAGGCCGCCCGCGTCGTACGGGTCGAAGCCCGTGTCGTCCACCAGCCTCATGGCCACCTTCCGCGCCTCGTCGGAGTCACCGGCGACCGGGATGGCGATACGGCCGGGGGTTCCCGCCGGGACGCCCCGCGTCCGCTGGGTTTCCGCCAGCGCGGCGTTCCATGCCTTGACGACGGGACGGCCGAGCTGCTCGGCGGTGTACACGCTCTCCACCTGGCCGTTGTCCACCGCCTCGATCTGCCCGCTGAGGAGGCCCGGGTAGTAGTTCGACGTGTCGATGACCACCGTCTCGGCGGGCACCGACGCGAACAGGTCCGCCAGCTGCCCCGCCACTCCGAACGGGATCGCCAGGACGATCACGTCCCTGCCCTGGACCGACTCCTCCAGGGCCACGGCGCGAGCCCCGGACTCCAGCACGTCGGCCGCTACGGCCTCGGGGCCGCGGGCGCCGGCGACCTGGACGTCGTGACCTGCCGCGCTGAGCTTGGCGGCGAGATTCCCGCCGATGGCACCGGGGCCTATGACAGTAACTTTCATGATTTGTTCCTCGGAAGGGTTGGGCTGCCCTGGAGAGCAACGCGAAGTGACGGCTGGGTGGTGGCGCCACCTGGCGCTGCGGGGGTCGGGGCAGGGCGAGGGGCCTACCTGGCGGCCTACGCCGGGGTGTGTCCCCCCTGGCTGTAGCCGTTCGCGATGAGCGTGCGGAGCCGGTCGAGGGACTCCCTTTCGGCGCCGTTGCCCTTGATCCAGGCAAGGGCACAGGCCGAGAGGAACAGATCGCGCCCCTGCACCGACGCACGCACACGCCCCGCGAGCTGCGCGGCTCGCACGTACTGATCGGTGGCGGTGATGAGGATGTCGCAGGGAATGGTGAGCGGGTTGTCCGGCTCCTGCGCCCGGGCCGCGGCCATGAGCGGGTCCGGCAGGCCGTTGAAGGCGCTGAAGTACTCCTCCATCGCCCGCAGCCACTGCTCCAGCGCCTCGGCCGGGTCGCCAAGCTGATCGATGTCCGCCCGGCGGGCCACCAGCTCCTCGGAACGCGTCTGCAATACGGCCGCCAGCAGCGCCTCCCGGGTGGGGAAGTGCCGGTACAGGGTGCCGGGCCCGACGCCCGCCTCCTTGGCCACCGCCTCAAGGGAGGTGCCGACCCCGTGCCGCAGGAAGTGACGCTGCGCGGTCTCCAGCAGAGCAACGCGGTTGCGCTGGACGTCCGCACGGGGCTTACGGCCCCGCTGTTCACCGGCACTCATGTGCCGCCTCCTGCCTGCCGTGATCCTGCGGCCACATCAAAACGGATGCCGCCTCCGCACGGGTACGAGAGTAGAACGGAGGCGGCATCCGGTCAACTGGCGGCCCTGCCACGGAGCCCGGACACCACACGTCAGGGGGTGAGCTGCTGGGTGCCCTATGACGGAGAGCAGTTCGAGCTTGCTGTGGCTCTCCGTGCCGGGGCGGGTGGTCAGCACCACCAGGCTCTGGGAGCGGGTCTCGGTGAACAGGATCTGGGCGTCGACCTCGATGCGGCCGAGTTCGGGATGGACGACGGTCTTGCAGTCGTCGTAGCGCTGTGCGACCTCCTGGAGTTCCCACATGCGGACGAACTCGGGGCTGTGTTCCTGGAGTTCGGCGAGGATCCGGGCGGCCCGGGGGGTGTCGCTGCCCGCTGTCAGCGCGGCCCGCAGACGGGCTGCCTGGGCACGGCCGTGACGTTCGTGGGCCTCCTCGGGAACCATCAGACGTTCGGCCGGGTCCATGAACCAGCGGTAGTAGCCGCAGCGGGCCAGACCGGTGTGGCGGGTCTGGTCGCCGAGCAGCGCCACGGCCAGGGGGTTCATCGCGAGAGTGTCGAACAGGTCGGTCTGCACCATGGCCGGGGAGTCGTCCAGGCGGTCCAGGACCCGCATCAGCGTCGGGCTGACATGCTCGGAGCGCTGGAAGCGGGCCGGGGCGTTGTGGCCGATGAGCACGAAGAGATGGTCGCGCTCGTCCAGAGTCAGCCGCAGCGCACGGGCGAGAGCGGTGGTGATCTGGACGGAGGGCTGCGGAGCACGCTGCTGTTCCAGCCGGGCGTAGTAGTCGGTCGACATGCCGGCGAGCTGGGCGACCTCCTCGCGGCGCAGTCCTTGAGTACGCCTGCGCGGTCCCTCGACCAGGCCGACATCGCGGGGCCGCAGGGTCTCACGCCGGTGGCGCAGGAATGCCGCCACTTCCTTCCTGTCCATGGCCTCATTCTCGCCGCATGCCGGCCGACTAGCCAGGGACCGCCGATCCATGGCTGAGCACTCCTCACCCACCCGCGCGAACCGGCCCGGCCCGGGGGCTCGTCGTCCGGCGTGGCCGACACGACGAGGTGTGCCGTGTCGGCCGGGCGCTCGCGTGCCCGTCTGCGTTCAGCTACAGCCGGTCAGCTGCCGGCGATCATGGCGAGGACGTCGTCGTAGGAGCCGGTGGCCACCGCGTCGCGGATGAACCGGGCGCCCTCGACGACGATCTCCTTCGCGTCGGGCTTCTCGCGCAGCAGGTCGAGGGCCTGGGTGAGGAAGTCGTCCAACGGCATGGCGTGCTCGTTGTCCTCCTGGCCCAGCAGGGTCGTGCGCACGCCCGGCGGGGCCATCTCGATCACCTGGACGCCGGCGTCGGCAGCGGTGAGCTGGACGCGCAGGCTCTCGGAGAAGGAGTGCAGCGCGGCCCTGGTTGTGCTGTAGGCCGGGGTGCTCGGGTACGGGACGAACGCCAGGGCGGAGGTGACGTTCATGACGACCGCGTCGTCCTTGCCCGCGAGCAGGGGCAGGAAGGCGTACGTCATGCGGATCGTGCCGAGCAGGTTGATCGTGACGTGGTCCTCGGCGACCGGGAGGTCGGCCGGGTCCAGGAGGTTCTCCCGCAGCATGATGCCGGCGTTGTTGACCAGGACGTTCAGCTCCGGGTGGCTCGCCGCCACGGTCTCACGGGCCCGGGCGATCGAGGCGGGGTCGGCGACGTCGAGGGTGAGCGCGTCGATGCCCGGGTACTTGGCCGTGATCTCGTCGAGGAGTTCCTTGCGCCGGCCGGCGACGATCACCTTGTTGCCGGCCTCGTGCAGACGCAGGGCCAGACCGAGGCCGATGCCCGAGGTTCCGCCGGTGATCAGGATCGTGTTGCCGGTCATCTTCATGGGGGTCGTGCTCCTTCGGTACGGCGGGCAGGTGAGCGCCCGCAGCCTCGACCGTAGAGGCGCCCGTGCGGGGGCGGGAGAGGAAGGCTTGTCCATGGATCGGCGGTCCCTGGCTGGGCCGCCGCACTGCACACGGGCCGGGTACCGGGTGGTCGCCGATGAGCGATCAGCGGCTCGGCTCGTAGGCGAGCTGCTTGACATGCCGCAAGGTGAGGGCGGTTTCCACGGCCTGTACGCCGTCGAGGCCGCCGATCTTCTCGCTGAGGTAGGTGTAGAGCTCGCCCGTGCTGGGGCCGGCGACGGTGGCGACGACATTGGCCTGGCCAGTGGTGGCGCCGGCGAAGCGGACCTCGTGGTGTGTCGCCAGCTTCCGTCCGACGGCGTCCAGTGCGGAGGGGGGCACGCTGAGCCAGAGCATCGCGCTGATGCCGTGTCCGAGGGGCTCGCGGTCGTGCTGCACCTTGAAGTAGAGGATGCCCGTGGAGCGCAGCCGCTCCAGGCGCCGCTTGACAGCGGACTCCGACTGGCCGGTGCTGGTCTGGAGCTCGCCGAAGGTCGCCCGGCCGTCGCGCCGCAGCACGGCCAGCAGCGCCTCGTCCGCTCCGTCGAGAGTGAGGGGAGCGGGTGCCGGCTCGCTGTACGGCGGACGCAGGGCCGCCTCCTGGTCGGGTGCGAGCGCCTGGGTCTTGTCGAGCCAGCCGAGGGGACCGCCGTAGAAGGTGTGCAGCAGGCAGTGGGCCGTGACCGAGACGACCTGAGGTGTGCGTTGCAGGCGGTCGAAGAGCAGCTCGTCGCGGGCCTGCCGGCTGCGGGGGCCTCATGGCGCACAGCACTTCGGTGCCACCGGAGATCAGATCGACGTGCGAGGTGTCGGAGCGCCGGGCCAGCGCGTTGGCGAGCTGTCCGGCCACGTCGGGAGGGCAGCGCAGCCGGACGATCCAGCTCTGGCGGCCCAGCAGGCTCTCGTCGGTCATGCCGACGATCCTGAGTCCGGCGGTGGCACGCAGTCTGCGGAAGCGGCGGGCGACGGTCTGGTCGGACACTCCGAGGACCTCGGCGATACGGCTGAACGGTGCCCGCCCGTCCACCTGGAGCGCGTGCAGCAGCTTCAGGTCGAGCGCGTCGGGTGGAGGGGACTGCATCGGTGGCTCCTGTTGCCCTGTTGCCTTGTTGCCTTGTTGCGAGCGGGTGATGTTCACGTCATGCCGCACGACAGCGCCGGGCGGCCCGGGACCGAAAGGGTCCCGGTCCCAGGCCGCTGAGCGGCGCCGCACCCGTCCCCACGGTCGGCGCCTGTACCGGCACTGCGGCTGTCCGCTCTTGAGCCGTGCCGGTACGTCGGGTGTCTCCGCGGCGCGGGGCCGGCGCTCAGCGAGGGGCGGCGGCCGTCCGCTGCCCGTCTGTCGTCCGAGTGCCGGCGGCGGGCAGGTCGGGGCTGCGAGGCCCTTGGACGGTGGCGGCCGGGCCTCCGGCCGCCAGGGCCGACTGCGGCGGTCGGCGCAGCAGGACGCATCCCACCGCGGCGGCCAGCAGGGTCAGGACGGCCGCGACGACCAGACAGAGCTGAAGACCGTCGATGAACGCCTGCGACAGTGCGCCGAGGACACGCGAGGTGTCCGCGCCGAGGTGAAGCCCGCCGACCGCGCTCAGGCCGCCGGCGTCCGCGGCCGCGGTGACGCGCCGGACCGTTGCCCCGTCCAGCCCCGCGGCGGTGAGGTGTCCGGGCAGAGCGTCCACGGCCCGGGCGGACAGCAGCGCGCCCAGGACAGCGGGGCCGAGGGCGGCGCCGAACTGACGGAAGGCGTTGTTGGCGGCAGCGGCCATACCGGCCTGGTGGAACGGCACCGAACTCACGGCGGTGGCGGTCATCGGGGTCATGACGAACGACACACCCAGGCCGAGCAGGGCCAGCCGCCAGGCCAGTGAACCGAACGAGGTGCCGGCGTCGATCGTGGTCAGCGACAGCAGCGCGACCGCCGCGAGCACCAGGCCGCCGGGAATCAGCACCCGAGGAGACACCCGGTGCACCAGGCGCCCCATGGGGACACCAAGGACCAGCGGCACCATGCACACCATCAGCAGCCGCCAGGCCGACGCGAGGGTGCTGAGCTGCTGGACCATGCCGAAGTAGAGGCTGAGGGCGAAGAAGAACCCGATGAGCCCGAGGAAGCTGATCATGGCGATCAGCGCGGTGGCGGTGAAGGAGGGGCTGCGGAACAGCGTCAGGTCCAGCATCGGGCTGGGGCTGCGCCGCTCCACCAGCACGAAGGCGACCGACGCGACCACGGCGGTGGACAGGGCGAGCAGCACCTTGGCATCGGTGAACGAGCCGGCGCCGGCCTCGATGATCCCGTAGACCAGCGCGGTGATGGCCGGCGCGGCGGTGAGCTGACCGGGGCTTGCAGAAAAGTCCATCGCCGCAGGTCAGCGGGTAGCCAGGAGACCGGTCCGAAACGCACAGCCATCGATTCGGAAACGTTCAGCCGATCATTCACGGCAGCTGTAGTTCCTTGATCGGTAGGGTGTTGTTGCTGGTCAGGTCATTGCGGTAGCGGTGATGTTGTTCCATCTGCGGTGGGCTTCGGCGGCTTGGTGTTGGTGGTGGCGGCGCCAGGCGGACCAGTGCAGGAGGTGGTCGCGGTCGCGTCGGGGGCGGGGCAGGGCGGTGATCCGCAGGAGTCGGAGCAGTTCGCGGCCGCTGGCCGGGACGAGTTCGCTGCCGGTAGTGGTGACTGTGGTGGTGCGGGCGCGGGTGACGGCCAGGACGGCGGCGGCGAGCATGCTGATCAAAGTCCAGCGCATCCAGGAGTTCCAGCAGGTGGTCTGGCCCTGGTCGAGGCCGCAGACGCCCTTGGCGGTCTGGAAGTCCTCCTCGACGCGCCACCTGCAGCACACCACATCCACAAGATCGGCCAGGGTGACGGGTGTGGCCGAGTGGCAGCGGTAGAAGGAGAGTTCACGGGTATAGCGGTGACGGCGGACCAGGACGGTGGCGTGCCCGGGCCGGTGTCCGTCGGGGGTGTCGTCGGGCTGGATGTCGAGCATGGCCCAGTCGTAGTGGCGGTCGCCTTTGAGGCCGTGGCCTGTGCGCAGGCGCATCCAGCTCTTCTTCGGGATGTGGGCCGCGAGGTCGGTGACGGTCAGGCGGCCGACGGCGGTGTCCACACGGTGATCGGTGCGGACGACCAGGGCGTAGTCGAAGCCGAGTGCGCGGGCGCTGTGCCGCAGTTCCTTGCCGCCGTAGACCTCGTCGCCGGCCAGCCACCGTGCCTGTATGCCCAGGTCGCGGGCGTGGGTGAGCAGGGCGGCGGTGATCTGGGGTTTGGTGGCGAACATGACGTGGTCGGGGACATGGGTGAGCAGGCGCCGTTCCTCGTCGGCGGCCCATTCGGCGCCGAGGTACAGGGCCCGGTCGATGGGGGCGTGCCCGTGCCGGCTTGCGTAGGTGAGGTGGACGGCGACCTGGCACAGTCCGATACCGGCCAGTGCTCCGGAGTATTGGCGGGCCGCGCCGACACAGTCCGTGGAGGACTTCTCGTCCCCGGTCTCGTCCACGATCAACACCGCGTCCGGATCGGCGAGTTCAGCGGCCGTCCAGGCAGTGATCCGGTCCCGGGCCCGGTCGTGATCGACGACCGCGCGGGACAGGAAGTGCTGCAGTCGGTGCGGCCCGCGGTGGCCAAGGGCCTCGGCGAGTGTCCAGCAGTTACGCGTGTCCAGTTCCATCAGCATGGCCTCGGTCATCTCCCGTACCAGGGCCCGTGGTTCACGGCGTTCGAAATAGTCCGCGATCTCTTCGGTCACCGCCCCGAGCGCCGCCGTCCATGTCTGCTCGGCTATCGTGGCCTCCGCGGCCACCTGGTTCTGAAACGTCGTCACAAACGTTCATGATCACAGTGGCCGTACTCATGCCCGCAGGCACCCCACCATCCCGCTGACCAGCCTCAACTCGCGACGCAGCCACATCTACAGCTGCCGTGGCTGTGCGCTGATGGGCCGGTGAAGACCCTGGTCGAGCTGTCGCTCGCGGTCGAGCACCGGCGTGGGCACGGCGCCCTGTACGCCGCGCTGGACCGGGGCTGGCTGGAGCCGGCCCGACTGCGTCGCACGCTGGCCAGCTTGCCGCTGCCGAAGGCGGCCAACGGCAGGATCGTGCTGGCCGTCGACGTGAGCAACTGGCTCCGCCCCGACGCCCCCACCAGCGACGACCGGCTCTTCGGCCACGTCTACGGACGCGGCGACCGCAAGACGGACCAGTTCGTGCCGGGCTGGCCGTACTCCTTCGTCGCCACCCTGGAGACCGGCCGGACCTCCTGGGTCGCGTTGCTGGACGCCGTGCGCCTGGGGCCGGCCGACGACTCAACCGCCGTCAGCGCCGCCCAACTACGTGATGTCGTGAAGCGGTTGACACAGGCCGGACACTGGCAGCCGGGCAGCCCGGAGATCCTGATCATGATGGACTCCGGCTACGACGTCGCCTACCTCTCCCACGCCCTGGCGGACCTGCCTGTCGTCCTGGTCGGACGCCTGCGCTCGGACCGCGTCATGCTCCGCGACCCCGGCCCCGCCCGCTCCGGGCCGAAGGGCGGACGGCCGCGTCGGCACGGCGGCGTCCTCACCTTCGCGAAGCCCGAGAGCTGGCATCAGCCCGAGGTCACCACGCTCACGGACACCACCCGCTACGGCACCGCGGAGGCGATCGCATGGGACCGGATGCATCCCAGGCTCACCCACCGCGGCCCCTGGCTGGACCACGCTGAGGAGGAACTTCTCCGGTCTGGCTGTGGTGTTCGGCCACCGCTGCCACCGGCGCGGATGTGGACCGCTGGTGGCAGTCGTTCCTCCGCAGATTCGACCTGGAGCACACCTTCAGGCTCCTGAAGCAGACGCTCGGCTGGACTGCCCCGAAGATCCGCCACGCCGACAGCGCCGACCTGTGGACCTGGCTCATCATCGCCGCCCA
Organism: Streptomyces sp. SP18BB07; assembly: GCF_036322545.1. Taxonomy (NCBI): domain Bacteria; kingdom Bacillati; phylum Actinomycetota; class Actinomycetes; order Kitasatosporales; family Streptomycetaceae; genus Streptomyces; species Streptomyces sp. SP18BB07. The sequence continues at coordinate 5,059 of NZ_JAQYWT010000223.1, read as the reverse complement.
CACCCAACTTCGCCTTGCCCGGCCGCTGGCCGAGGACCTCCGCCGCCCCTGGGAGCGGCCCGCCGAGCCCCGCCGCCTGACCCCTGCCCGGGTGCGGCGGAGGTTTCGCAACATCCGCCCGACTACCGCTCGCCCAGCGGCGGCACCGAAACCGTCCAAGCCAGGCCCGGGACGGCCTCCCGGCTCGAGGAACAAGCAGCGGGCCACACGTCACGACGTCGGAAAGACAGTCAAACGCGCCGAATCTCTCAAGGAACACCAAGCCCGACGAGGATAAATTCCAAGCTAAGTTCTTGAATGTTGACCCCTCTGGTCATCCTGCGCGGCTCTACTGCGGCGCGCAGCCGCGCAGGACGGACGCGATCAGGTCGTCCAAGCCGTGCTCAGCCGCCTCCGGCGGCAGGACGCCGCTCACCGTCAGGTTGGCGTAGCCGTGCAGCGCCGCGATGACTGGCAAGGCAATCCGTTCGAGTGGTCCCTCGCGTACTTCGCCCTGGCGCTGTCCGTCGCCGATCAGCTCCAGGAGTTGGTCGGACCATCGGTGGGCGGTCGCCCCGAGTGCTTCTGACGCCTGCGGACTGTGCTTGGCCGAGAACATCAGGTCGAGCAGCGCGGCGTTGGCCACGGTGAAGCCTACGTAGGCGCGGGCCGCACCATCCAGCCGGTCGGCGAACGCCTCACCAGCGCCTTCCTGTGAGGCTGCGATGGTCTCGGCGAGCCGCTCGAACCCGGTCAGCGCTAGGGCGTCCAGTAGTGCCTGCTTGGACTTGAAGTGGCGACTCGGCGCGGCGGGGCTCACCCCGATCTCGCGGGCCAGTTCGCGCAGGGACAACGCGGATGCACCCTTCTCGCGCAGTGTCGTCTCGGCTCGCGCGAGCAGCGCGGCGGGGAGGTCTCCGTGGTGGTAGGGCCGGCCTGTCATGCTCTCAGCCTAGCCGGGTGTACGCGACACATACATTGTTTACGTTGACCACATTGTGATCGGTGTATACATTAGGGTGATGGCAAAGAACGCGCACACCCAATCCTGGAACACCACCGACATCCCCGACCAGACCGGCCGCACCGCCGTCGTGACCGGCGCCAACAGCGGCCTCGGACTCGCCGCGGTCCACGCCCTGGCCGCCGCACCAAGGACGGCTTCGAGACCCAGTTCGGCACCAACCACCTGGGCCACACCCCTGCAGAGGAACGGTCGATGATAGGACACGAGGTGAGCGTCCGGCTCACCGTCGACGGCACCGATCGGCAGCTCGACCTCGACCCGCGGGTCACGGTGCTCGACGCCCTGCGCGACGAGCTCGGCGTGACGTCGGTCAAGAAGGGCTGCGACCACGGGCAGTGCGGCGCCTGCACGGTGATCGCGGACGGGCGGCGGATCGTGTCGTGCCTCGCGCTCGCGGCGTCGTACGACGGGGCGGAGGTGACCACGGCCGCCGGGCTCGGCACCACCGAGCGGCTGGGCCCGATGCAGCAGGCCTTCGCGGACCGCGACGCGCTGCAGTGCGGCTACTGCACGCCGGGCCAGGTCTGCTCGGCGGTCGCGATGCTCGAGGAGGCCCGCGCCGGCATGCCGAGCCACGTCAGCCCCGACGTCGCCGCGCCCGACGTCGACCTCACTGACGCGGAGGTCCGGGAGCGGATGTCGGGCAACCTCTGCCGGTGCGGCGCCTACGTCAACATCGTCGCGGCTATCCAGGACGTCGCCCGTGCCGGAGCGGGTGGCGCGGCATGAGGCCCTTCGCCTACGAGCGGGCCGCCACGGTCGAGGACGCGCTCGCGCTGGCGACCGACGGCGGGGTGTTCCTGGCCGGGGGCACCAACCTGGTCGACCACCTGCGGCTCGAGATCCGGGAGGCCGAGCGGCTCGTCGACATCAGCCGGCTGCCGCTCGACGAGGTCCGCGAGCGCGCCGACGGCGGGCTCGCCATCGGCGCGGGCGTGCGCAACAGCGACCTGGCCGCCCACCCGCTGGTGCGGACCCGCTACCCGTTCGTCACGCAGGCGCTCGTCGCCGGAGCGTCGGGGCAGCTGCGCAACATGGCCACTACTGGCGGCAACCTCCTCCAACGCACCCGCTGTGTCTACTTCCAGGACGTCACCACCCCCTGCAACAAGCGCGAGCCCGGCAGCGGCTGCTCGGCGGCCGAGGGCTTCGGCCGCTACAACGCGATCATCGGCACGTCCGAGGACTGCGTCGCGGTCCACCCCTCCGACCTCTGCGTGCCGCTCGCCGCGCTCGACGCCGAGGTGGTCGTGGCGGGGCCGGCCGGCGAGCGGCGCATCCCCTTTGGTGACCTCCACCGCCTGCCGGGCGACCGGCCCGACCTCGACACCACACTCGAGCCGGGCGAGCTGGTGCTCGCGGTCGAGTTGCCGCCGCTCGACCTGGCGGTCCGTTCCCGCTACCGCAAGGTGCGGGAGCGGGCGTCGTACGCTTTCGCGCTGGTGTCGGTCGCGGCGGCGCTCGACGTGGCCGACGGCGTGGTGCGCGACGTGCGCCTCGCGCTCGGCGGCGTCTCCCACCGGCCGCACCGGGCGCGCACCGCGGAGGACGCCCTGCGCGGGCAGCCCGCCACCGCGGCGCAGTTCCGCACCGCGATCGAGGCCGAGCTCGACGCGGCCCGACCGGGACCGCACAACGCCTTCAAGGTGCCGCTTGTGCGCAACACCGTGGTCGACGTGCTGTCCGGGCTGGCCGAGGGAGGCGTGGCATGACCACTACTGTCGAGCCGAGTGCGCCCGCCGGGACCACCGAGCAGCCGGGTATCGGCAACGACCGGATGCGGGTCGACGCGCCGGCGAAGGTCACCGGCACCGCTCCCTACGCCTACGAGCAGCCCGTCGAGGAGCCGCTGTACCTCGTCCCGATCCTCTCCACGATCGCGCGGGGGCGCATCGCGGAGATCGACGACGCGGCGTGCCGCGCGCTGCCCGGCGTGCGGCTCGTCCTGACCCACGCCAACGCGCCGCAGATCCGGGTCAGGACCGACGCGGCGCTGGTCATCCTGCAGTCGACCGAGGTGCACTACCGCGGCGAGTTCATCGGCGCCGTCGTCGCGGACTCGCCGCAGGTCGCGCGCGAGGGCGCGGGCCTCGTGCAGGTGACGTACGACGAGCAGCCGGCGGAGCTTGGCTTCGTGATCGACGACCCGAGGGCCACCGTGCCCCGCCGGGTGAACGCCTTCAAGCACGGGTCCTACGAGCGCGGGGACGCCGATGCCGGCCTGCAGCGCGGCCGGCTGGTCGAGGCGGACTACAGCCTGCCCATGGAGTTTCACGCACCCATCGAGCCCAACGCCGTCACCGCGATCTGGCACGACGTCTCCGCGCTCCATCCGCGCACCACGCGGCTCACGCTCTACGACGCCAACCACGGCACTGGTCTCCACAACAGCCTGCTCGCGCCGGTGCTGGGCCTGCTGCCGGGCCAGCTCGAGGTGATCTCGCCCTACATCGGGGGCTCGTTCGGCGCCAAGGGCTTCCCGCACCCGCACCTCGTGCTGGTCTCGATGGCGGCGCGGCTGCTGCCGGGCCGGCCGGTGAAGTACGCGATGACCCGCCAGCAGATGTTCCGCAGCAGCGGCAACCGTCCCGCGAGCAAGCAGCGGATCCGGCTGTCGGTCGAGGACGACGGTCGCCTGGTCGCGATCGACCACCAGAGCTGGGCGCCGACCTCGCGGCTCAAGACGTACATCGACCAGACCGTGTCGGCGACCCGGATGATGTACGACGTCCCGCACCTGCGCACGATCCACCACGTGGTCACCCAGGACGCGGCACCGGGGATCTTCATGCGCGCGCCCGGCGAGTTCAGCGGGATGTTCGCCCTGGAGACGGCGCTCGACGAGGCCGCCCACGCCATCGGCATCGACCCGATCGAGCTGCGGGTGCGCAACGAGCCGAGCACGGACCCCGAGACGGGGAAGCCGTTCAGCACCCGCAACCTTCTCGCCTGCCTGCGCGAGGGCGCCGAGCAGTTCGGCTGGGCCGACCTACAGCCGGTCGGCACCCGACGCGACGGCGAGTGGCTGGTGGGGCTCGGCGTCGCCAGCGCGACCTACCCCAACGTGCACTTCGTGCCCAACCGGGCCGGGATCCGCTACTCCGACGGGCGCTGGTCGGTGGAGATGCAGGCCAGCGACATCGGCACGGGCGCCTGGACGATCCTCCCCCAGATCGCCGCCGACACCCTCGGCGTGCCCGTCGACCGGGTGGATGCCGAGATCGGCCGCACCGGCCTGCCCTGGGCGATGATCGCGGGCGGCTCGAACGGCACCTACGACTGGGGTGACGCGGTCGTCGCGGCGGCCACCAAGTTCCGGCGCAAGCACGGCGACTCCCCAAAGGAGGGCGCCTACGAGACGGCCGCCGGCCGGCTGCCACGGGGCGCGCGCGGCTACTCACGGCACTCCTTCGGCGCGCACTTCGCGCAGGTGCGGGTGAGCACCGTGACCGGCGAAATCCGGGTCGACCGGATGGTCGGCGCCTTCGCGGCGGGCCAAATCATCAACCCCCGCACGGCGCGCAGCCAGCTCATCGGCGGCATGACGATGGGCCTGTCCGCGGCGCTCCACGAGGAGGGCCACCTCGACGAGCGGTTCGGGCACGTCGTCAACGGCGACCTCGCCGGCTACCACGTCGCCGCGCACGCCGACGTCGTCGGGCTGGAGGCGTTCACGATCGAGGAGCACGACCCGTGGTTCGGTCGCACCGGCGCCAAGGGCATCGGCGAGCTGGGGATCGTCGGGGCGCCCGCCGCCATCGGCAACGCGGTCTTCAACGCGACCGGCGTACGCCTGCGCGACCTGCCGTTCACCCCGGACCGGCTGATCATGGCGTGGGAGGCTCGCTCGTCGGGGTGAGGTGGCGCGCGTGGCACCTGCCTAGTGGTCTGACGCGTGTCTAGCTTTAGAGCCAATGCCGTTGCTTTTACCGTGGGCGTAGGCTGGTTGGCAGTGGGTCCCCGGGGGTGGTTGGTGTGGCTGCGAGTGCGTCTGACTTATCGGGTCTTGGTCTTCTGACCTGGGTGTATCCGCCGGGGTTGGTGGACCGGGTG